>NZ_KV791292.1:0-3781 GCF_001807865.1 Stenotrophomonas sp. HMSC10F06
TGCTGACGGTTAAAAGCGGGGGGATTACCCGGTGAACCTCCAGTGATGCATTCCGTTGAAGAATTCACAGCGGAGGAACTGCACGGCGGCGACCCTCTACGGACCTCCCCTCTACGTAAAGCCTCTCTTCCCATGCCAAACAAGCAACTCACGACCATCAATCCGCTGACCGAAGAGGTGCTCGCCACCTATTCCTACATGTCAGACGGCGAAGCCGCCGCCACGGTGAAGGCAAGCCATGACGCATTTCTTCAGTGGCGTTTGCGCAGTCTGGATGAGCGAGCGAACGTCATCGCGGACATCGCCAAGGCGCTTCGTGCGCGCAAGGAAGAGTTTGCGCAGCTGATGACCGACGAGGTCGGCAAGCTCATTGAAGACAGCCGTACCGAAGTCGAGCTGTGCGCCAGTATCTGCGACTACACCGCCAAGCAAGGGCCCGTCGCCCTGGCCGATGAAGAGCGCGAGGTGGAGGGCGCCACCGGCATCGTGACTCACGCCCCGATCGGCGTGGTTTACGGCATTCAGCCGTGGAACTTCCCGGCCTATCAGGCCATCCGCTATTCCATCGCCAGCCTGATGGCGGGCAACGGGGTGTTGCTCAAGCATGCCGAGAGCTGCACCGGGAGTGGGCTGCTGCTGCGTGACATCTACGAAAGCGCCGGGCTGCCCAAGGGGCTGTTTGGGGTGCTGCTGATCACCCACGACCAGTCCAATGACATCGTGGAGAACGACCTGGTGCGCGCGGTGACGCTGACCGGTAGCGAGGCCGCGGGACGCACCGTGGCCGCCAAGGCCGGCGCGGCACTCAAGAAGACGGTGCTTGAGCTGGGCTCGAATGACGCCTATCTGGTGCTGGACGACGCCGACCTGGAGCTGGCGGTGGCGACCTGCGTCAAAGGCCGCCTGTTCAACAACGGGCAGACCTGCGTCAACGCCAAGCGCTTCATCGTGACAAAGAAGAATTACGAGGCCTTCGTGAGCGCCTATGCAGAGGCCTTCGAAGCGATCCGGATGGGCGACCCGAATGCGGACAACACCCAGCTCGGCCCGATGGTCTCCAAGGCGCAGCGCGACAAGCTGCACGAACAGGTGACCAAGAGCGTCTCCCAGGGGTCCCGCCTGGTGGTTGGCGGCGAAGTACCGGACCGCACGGGCTGGTTCTATCCGGCCACGGTGCTGGCGGATGTGGCGCCGGGGCAGGTGGCCTACGAGGATGAGCTGTTCGGCCCTGCAGCGGCCATCATTCGCGCCGAGGACGATGAGGATGCAACGCGCATCGCCAACGACAGCCGCTACGGGCTGGGCGGCGGCATCTTCAGCCGGGACGTGCAGCGTGCCCGGGAGCTGGCCACCAAGTACTTCGACACCGGCATGATCTTCATCAACACCTTCGACGTGGCATCGCCAACGCTTCCGTTCGGCGGAGTGAAAGCGTCCGGCTATGGTCGCGAGCACGGCCCGGAGGGTCTGAAGGAGTTTGTGAACGTGAAGTCGATCAAGATTGCGGCCGCAGCGTCTGCTTGATTTCGGCACCGGCGCCGGGCTGCAGGACTCTGCGCCTCCCTGCGTGCGTTGGCAGAGCCGGGTAGGGCGTCGGGCTTAGCGGCTCCGACGCTCGTCGGGCGCAGGCTTGAAGCGGTAAGCTTCCCCCAGCTACAGGGGGAAGCTCATGCTCAAAAGGATTTCAGCAGGATTGCTGCTTTTTTCGCTTGCCTGCTCTTCGCTGGCGCAAGTGCATTCTGCAACGGGTCCCCGACCCAAGCCGTTGCCTCCGGCGCCCAAGGCGGCCTACAACTCGATGTCGAAGAGCACCACGCCGTTCAATTGCGAAGAATTGGCGTGGCCGAATCACCCACATCCCGGCATGAAGGCTTACTGCGAACGCGTTGAGGCCCGTACTCTGTCAGCTGAGGCCCAACGCGCCGGGCGCCCGGGACCGTCGGACAGCGTGATGAACCTGCCACCCTTGGGATCAGAGGACTCCAAGCGTTCGGGAACAGCATGTATCGGCGGTCAGGCGTTCCGGAAACTCCCGAATGGATGGGAGCAGGTCCATGCTGCTGCAGGCGACTGGCAGCGATGCCGGGAGCGGTAGCCAGGGGTGCGAATGGGGTTTTGTGTCGGCTACGGCCTAGCTTCTGCCATGTCTCGCTGTCTCGTCTATGGGGGCTCTTGGGAAGGGAAGCGGTGACGAGACAGGTAAATCTGTAATCTCGCCTTCGCCCTACTATCAATAGCTTACTGTCGCTGGCAGCCCACCCGACACGCATCTGAATACACCAAGAGAGACAGGTAATACTGCAATTTGCTCAGCCGGTGCAGGTATTTGTGCAATCTGTTCGAAGATCCAGCTTCAGGGGTCGGACGTTGCAGGCATATCCAGGGAGGAGTAGCGTTCGACCCATAGTCAAACTCACGTCCAATCCGAGAACTGGATAGCCGAAGCGCTCGAGCCAATGCTGCCATCCATCGCGCACTCGAATCGTAAGCAGAGGAACCTGCCAACGCATGTTGGCTCATTGGTCATGAACCACGGTTCGAGCGCGAGCTGATGAGCATGGTTACCACAGCAAGGCGACGCGCTCTCGGAGTTCGCCAGGCGCGAACTACTAACTCCGCCAATCTTTGGAACTTTCAGTCGCCGGTGGACGAGCATGCGTTAACACTGAGCGGTGACATGAGAATGAAACTGTTCTATTACTGCGAGGGCGACCCAACCGTCTTACACGCGGACTACGGGGACCGAGGGACGTTCAAGCAGCAGTCATGCTTGATCCCAGTGTAGGCCTCATTCATAGGATCACGCTCAACCGAACTCGTGAGTTAAACGGGCCTTGAGCCGCTCAATGTCATTCTGAACATTCGCAGCGTTCACCACGTCATAGCAGGCAAACACAGGCAGGACCTGCGCGCCGCAGAACTTGTAGTTTGCGGTATTGCTCGCAAATACATCGTCCACAGACCTGCCTTGATGCAGATGCTGGCTTGCATCGTCGAAGGCCTGCCTAGGAGAGTTCATGGTAAGAGAGAGCAAGTACCGCTTACCTTGCATCTTTCCACCAGATCCGTACTGTCGATCAGGTGCATCCTTGGACCGTCCGTCACCGCTGAGAAAACTCTGTTGCATGAGGCCAGCGGTAAACACTTCGTCCACGTACTTCTTGTAGATCCAGGGATTGCCGAACCAGAAGACAGGCGATTGCGTCACGATAACATCGGCCCATAGGTGCTTCTCCACTTCTTCTTGAACGGTATATCCAGCCTCAACTTCCGTAGTTTTGAGCTCGAATCCCTTCTTTTTCATTTCCACGGCGATGAGCTCGGCCAAGGTTCGGTTTAGCCGGCCTTCGCTAATGCCCTTGTAGGTCTGATGCGCATTAATGATCAGCACACGCTTGCCAGCGCTTTGCTGGCCGGACCTTGTAGCCGGGCCAGCTACTGCCTTGCTTGCAGCCGGCGACGCAACTCCCAGTGAAGGAGCAACAGCGGCGGACGCAAGGCTGATCCCGCTCATGATGAACTTGCGGCGCTCTCTCGATACGTCATCAGTCGCTTGAGTATTCGACGTCATTTTCTGGTCCATGATGGATCTGATCCTCTCGATTGCCGCCTGGTGGACGGGACTTTGGTCGTGGCTGCCAAAAAGCATCTCGCCCCTTCTTCCGGGCACGGAGAGCTGCGCAGGGTCTAATGGACCAGCCTACTCAGGCTGACCAGTCCTTCAGCCAATACGCATATGGCGTAGGAAGGGTAATCCCCCCGCAGGTTAGCCGCAGCCATA
>NZ_KV791293.1:0-1625 GCF_001807865.1 Stenotrophomonas sp. HMSC10F06
TTTGCAAGCAGGGGGTCGTCGGTTCGATCCCGTCTGGCTCCACCATCACTTTGTTTGGTGTAGAGTAGGACGGACAGTCAATCATCGGGGAAAGAACCGAGTTTGCGGACTTTTTAGTCTGCGTGTTCTGTATGAAATAGTGAAGAGAAGATGTAATCGGATCGACCTTTGGTCGATGTCGCAAGAGCTTGCTCAAGCCTTGCATTATGATTGGACGCTAACCGCGCCACCGATTGTATCTCGAGAAGCTGGTCTTTCTGCTGATATGATCGAAACTGATGTTTTGATGGATATTGGCAATGAGAGTGATCAAGTGTCTTAAGGGCATTTGGTGGATGCCTTGGCATGCACAGGCGATGAAGGACGTGATACGCTGCGATAAGCGTCGGGGAGGTGCGAATACCCTTTGATCCGACGATTTCCGAATGGGGCAACCCACCTTAGATAGCTAGAAAATCTGAATTGTTGGCGCTTTTGCAAGAACAATTCAACTTTCTAGTTATCGTAATAAGGTATCTACACCTGAATACATAGGGTGTTAGAAGCGAACCTGGGGAACTGAAACATCTAAGTACCCAGAGGAAAGGACATCAAACGAGACTCCGCTAGTAGTGGCGAGCGAACGCGGACCAGGCCAGTGGCTTAATTGAGTAAAGTGGAACAACTTGGAAAAGTTGGCTAGAGTGGGTGATAGCCCCGTACACGCAACACGATATTAAGTCCTTGAGTAGGGCGGGACACGTGAAATCCTGTCTGAACATGGGTCGACCACGATCCAAGCCTAAGTACTCGTGCATGACCGATAGCGAACCAGTACCGTGAGGGAAAGGTGAAAAGCACCCCGACGAGGGGAGTGAAATAGTACCTGAAACCGAATGCCTACAAACAGTTGGAGCCCAAGGTTCGTCCTGGGTGACAGCGTACCTTTTGTATAATGGGTCAGCGACTTAGTCTGACGAGCAAGCTTAAGCCGGTAGGTGTAGGCGCAGCGAAAGCGAGTCTGAACAGGGCGTTCAGTTCGTCGGATTAGACCCGAAACCAAGTGATCTAGCCATGAGCAGGTTGAAGGTACGGTAACACGTACTGGAGGACCGAACCCATATCTGTTGCAATAGATCGGGATGACTTGTGGCTAGGGGTGAAAGGCCAATCAAACTTGGAGATAGCTGGTTCTCCGCGAAATCTATTTAGGTAGAGCGTCCAGCGAATACCCCCGGGGGTAGAGCACTGAATGGGCTATGGGGACTCACCGTCTTACTGATCCTAATCAAACTCCGAATACCGGGGAGTACTACTGGGCAGACACACGGCGGGTGCTAACGTCCGTCGTGAAGAGGGCAACAACCCTGACCACCATCTAAGGTCCCTAAGTTATGGCTAAGTGGGAAAGGATGTGAGGATCCCAAAACAACCAGGATGTTGGCTTAGAAGCAGCCATCATTTAAAGAAAGCGTAACAGC
This sequence comes from Stenotrophomonas sp. HMSC10F06, assembly GCF_001807865.1. Classification (NCBI taxonomy): domain Bacteria; kingdom Pseudomonadati; phylum Pseudomonadota; class Gammaproteobacteria; order Lysobacterales; family Lysobacteraceae; genus Stenotrophomonas; species Stenotrophomonas sp. HMSC10F06. The sequence continues at coordinate 1,461 of NZ_KV791293.1, forward strand.
TCACTGGTCTAAATAAGGGTCTTTGCGCCGAAAATGTACCGGGGCTAAAGCCATACACCGAAGCTGTGGATGCACGTATGTGCGTGGTAGCGGAGCGTTCCGTAAGCCTGTGAAGGGACAGTCGTGAGACATCCTGGAGGTATCGGAAGTGAGAATGCTGACATG
>NZ_KV791294.1:0-4942 GCF_001807865.1 Stenotrophomonas sp. HMSC10F06
CGGCGGGTCCCGCCAACCCACCCGTGCCCGCCCAAACCAGCACAAGCGCAGCCCAACGCGCCGTTGCCGTTGCTGTGGCCCAACGCACGAACGCAAGACAAAAAAAGGGCGAGGCACCCGGCCCCGCCCTCTCAATACCACCGGAAACCCACTCAGCTGCGTCGCGCGCAATACATCGACTGCGCCGGCAACACCAGCTCACCACCGACCACCTCGCCGACATCCGGACCCGGCACATGCATCGCCTGCCAATCACCCACCGGCAGCGCAACCCGAGCCGTCCCGGCCGACAGATTGAACGCCAACAGCAACGTCTCCTCCGCGTGCACCCGCTCGAACATCAACACCGGCTCGGCGCACTCGAGGAAACGAATATCCCCCACCAACAGCGTCGGCATCGTCCGCCGCCATGCCAGGAACTGACGGAACGAGTTCAACACCGAATGCGGATCCTGTTCCTGCGTCGCCACCGACGCGGCCTGATGCTCCGCCGGAATCGGCAGCCACGGCTCGCCCGTCGTGAAGCCCGCCTTCGGGGCATCCAGCCACGGCATCGGCGTGCGGCAGCCGTCGCGCCCCTTGAAGTTCGGCCAGAAGGTAATGCCGTACGGGTCCTGCAGCGCCTCGAACGGCACGTCCGCCTCGCCCAACCCCAGTTCCTCGCCCTGGTACAGGCAGATCGAACCGCGCAGCGAACACAGCATCGCTACCAGCATCCGCGCCAACCGCGGTTGGGCCGGATGGCCGCCCCAGCGCGTCACTGCGCGCTCCACGTCGTGGTTGGAGATCGCCCAGCACGGCCAGCCTTCGGTCATCGTCGCTTCCAGCCGCGACACCGTATCGCGGATGTAACCGGCGCTGAAATCCTTCACCAGCAGCTCGAAGCTGTAGCCCATGTGCAGCCGGCCCGGCGCGGTGTACTCGGCCGTGGTGGCCAGCGAATCTTCCGCGGAGATCTCGCCCAGGCTGACCGAGCCGGGATACTCGTCCAGCAGCACGCGCAGCCGCTCGATGAACCCGATGTTCTCCGGCTGGGTGTTGTTGTAGTAGTGGTACTGGTAGGCGTACGGGTTGTCCGCGCTGAAGCCACGGCCCAGACGCTTCTCCAGCGGCTTGGCCGGGTTGTCGCGCAGCTGTGCATCGTGGAAGCAGAAGTTGATCGAATCCAGGCGGAAGCCGTCCACGCCGCGATCCAGCCAGAACCGCACGTAATCCAGCGTGGCCTGCTGCACCGCCGGGTTGTGGAAGTTCAGGTCGGGCTGGTCGGCCAGGAAGTTGTGCAGGAAGTACTGCTCGCGGCGCGGCTCCCACTGCCAGGCCACGCCGCCGAAGATCGACATCCAGTTGTTGGGCGGGGTGCCGTCCTCGCGCGGGTCGGCCCATACGTACCAGTCCGCCTTGGGATTGGTGCGGTCCTGGCGGCTCTCCTGGAACCAGGCATGCTCGATCGAAGTATGGCTGAACACCTGGTCGATCATCACCTTCAGGCCCAGCGCATGCGCCTTGGCCAGCAGCTGGTCGAAGTCGGCCAGCGTGCCGAACATCGGATCGACATCGCGGTGGTCGGCGATGTCATAGCCGAAGTCGGCCATCGGCGATTTGAAGAACGGCGAGACCCAGATCGCGTCGACGCCCAGCGCGGCCACGTAGTCCAGGCGTTCGATGATGCCGGGCAGGTCGCCCACGCCATCGCCATTGGCATCCAGGAAACTGCGCGGGTAGATCTGATAGATGACGGCACCGCGCCACCATGGAGACTGCGACATTGAGGCCCCCCTTCGGGCTTCCACGGCACCCGCGAGGGGGCCAGAAACGAACCCGACAAGCTTAGCGGGGCGCCTCCAGCGGTGGGGTCGCATGCATACGTATTCACGCCAGATGGCGGCGCGGGGCGCATTCCCAGCGCCCGGCCGGGCGGCAGCCAACCGGGCACGGCGCATCGGTGGCGGCGCCCAGGATCGGCAGGGCCCGCCCCTCCCCCCCGCGTCTGCCGCGCACCTTGGCCGGGCCACAGGCGCGTCTTCGCAGGCGGAATACGACGGCACCGCCTATAATTCCGGCCAAGCCTGAAAGTCAGACCGCATGACCATCACCGAAGACACCCGCCCCGCGCTGGGCCTGCCCCAGATCCAGTCGCTCGCTGCGCCCGACATGGACGCCGTCGATGCGCTGATTCGTCGCCGACTGTCCTCGGATGTCGTGCTGATCAACCAGATCGCCGACCACATCATCTCGGCCGGCGGCAAGCGCCTGCGCCCGATGCTGGTGATGCTGGCTGGCCGCGCGGTCGGCCAGGCCGGTCCGGAACACCACCAGCTGGCCGCGATCATCGAGTTCATCCATACCTCGACCCTGCTGCACGACGACGTGGTGGACGAATCCAGCCTGCGGCGTGGCCGCAGCACCGCCAATGCACTGTGGGGCAACGCCCCGAGCGTGCTGGTCGGCGATTTCCTGTACTCGCGCAGCTTCCAGCTGATGGTCGAACTGGACCGCATGCCGGTCATGCGGATCCTGGCCGACACCACCAACCGCATCGCCGAGGGGGAAGTGCTGCAGCTGCTGCACGTGCATAACCCGGATACCGACGAGGCCGCCTACCTGCGTGTGATCGAGCGCAAGACCGCGGTGCTGTTCGCCGCCGGCACCCGTCTGGGCGCGCTGGCCAGTGGTGTCGATGAGGCCACCCAGCAGGCGCTGTACGACTACGGCATGCACCTGGGCTACGCCTTCCAGATTGCCGACGATGTGCTGGACTACTCGGCCAACGCCGATGAGCTGGGCAAGAACCTGGGCGACGACCTCGCCGAGGGCAAGGCCACCCTGCCGCTGATCCACGCGATGGCGCATTCGGATGCCACCACCCGCGAGCGCCTGCGCGAGATCGTGCAGAACGGTGACGCCGAGGCGATGCCGGAAGTGTTGGCGGCCATCCACGCCACCGGCGGCCTGGACTACAGCCGCGCGCGCGCCGAGGAGTATGCCGACGCCGCCGAGCGTGCGCTCGACGGCCTGGCCGACAACGATGCCGTGGCCGCCCTGCGCGGGCTGGCCCGCTACGCGGTGCAGCGTTCGCATTGAGGGAGGGCGTTCCGCCCGACGGTTGTAACCCTCAGAGGTAGAGCCGACCGTTGGTCGGCTTCTCGTCCTCCCGGCGCCGCGATCCCCGATGAACGCACCACGCCATGCGCGTTGCAGCCGACCAACGGTCGGCTCTACCGGGCTCTGGTCTCGAACCGCTCCTCGAAGAATTCATCCAGCGCCTTCCAGGCACGCTTGGCCGCCCGTTCGTTGTACAGGCAGCCTGGCGGGCTGTTGGCATCGGACTCGGCGAAGCAGTGCACCGCGCCGCTGTAGTTGGTGAACTCCCAGTCCACCTTGGCCGCGTTCATTTCCTGCTCGAAGCTGGCGATGTCCGCTTTGCTCACGCCCTTGTCGTCGGCGCCATTGAGCACCAGCACGGAGGGATGCGTCCCGCCGGCCTTGGCCGGGAGCGGTGAGCCCAGGCCACCGTGCAGGCTGACCACACCAGCCAGCGGTGCGCCGGCGCGCGCCATCTCCAGCACCGTAGTCCCGCCGAAGCAGAACCCTACCGCGCCGATCCGGCTGGCATCCAGCGGCGCCTTCCCGGCCTGGGCCTTGAGCACCTCGATCGCCTTGAGCGCACGGGCGCGCAGCACGGGGCGGTCGTTGCGCAGCTTGGTCGCCACCGGACCGGCCTCGGCGTCGGTCTTCGGTCGCACGCCCTTGCCGTACACATCGGCGACCAGCACCACGTAGTCATCGCCGGCGAGCTGCTTGGCCTTGGCGATGGCCGAGTCGTTCACGCCCTTCCAGTTCGGCACCATCACCAGACCGGGGCGCTTGTCATTGTCACTGTCGTCGTAGACCAGCACCCCACTGAACGTGGTGCCGTCCTGGGTCCACTCCACCGGCTTGGCCTGCATCGCCGCCAGCGCGGGCAACGCCGTCATGCCCAACAGCACCGCCGCACCCCACCGCCATTGCCTGTTCATGCGTCTGCTCCCGACAGAAAGAGCCCCGAGTGTATGACGGCCGGTTGACGGCACCGTGTAGAAGCGCCTGGGCACCTCCCCCCCGTGATCCGGCAGGCCGGCCACGCCCGACCTCATCTGGATTGATCACCGCCGTCCCAGTTATTGGATTAACTCCCTCCGTCCCTGTTATGGCAGGCTGGCCGGCCCCGTGTACGGAATACCCCATGAGCCTTGTCGACCGCTTCCTCTCCGGCCTGGTGCCGCGCCTGCCCGACGACGATGCGAGGATGTGGGCCTGGGTCGAGGGCGCCAGCACGGCCGATCTGCAGCGCCTGCGCGAGCGCTGGCCACAGGTACCCGAGAGCCTGCTCGCCTTGTTAGCGCGGGTCGACGGCACGCATTTCCGCGCCTACCCGGGCGGCGAGGTGGTGGTGCTGATGCTGGGCTCGGACGTCGAAGAGGGGCATTACCCCTACTACCTGCGTTCGGTGGACCAGGTGTTCGAGGACAGCGCGCAGTGGGATGACAGCATCCGCTCGATCTACGAGGAATGGCTGGAGGAAGACCCGGAGATTCTCGGCGACGGCATCGATGCCGACCTGCCGATGGGCAAGCGCCTGTGCTTCTCGCACTGCATGAACAACGGCGGCAGCTCGATGCTGTACCTGGATTTCGATCCCGCGCCGGGCGGCACGGTCGGCCAGGTGGTGCGCTACCTGCACGACCCGGACAGCTACCGGGTGATCGCGCCGGGCTTCGATGCATACCTGCAGCAGCTCATCGAAAACGACTACGCCTTCATCGATGAGGAAGAGGTCTGACGCGTAGATCACCGACGTGCCCCGCGCGGATGAACGATGCCGCACATCCCAGGGGCAGAGCCACGCCATGCGTGGCTGCGCCATCCACACCACGGTAGCAACTGTGTTGCTGGAGGAGCTTCA
>NZ_KV791295.1:0-14001 GCF_001807865.1 Stenotrophomonas sp. HMSC10F06
GCGCCGGCGTGGTCTCCAAGATCCTCGAGTAACAGCGTTATACCGGCGGTTGCATTGCGCTGCCGGTCTCGCGAGTGGCGGGCCGGGAACCTCGGTCCGCCTTCGCCGTCTTAGGGAAGGCAAGTTTTTTCAGTACGCCAGTAGCTCAATTGGCAGAGCAGCGGTCTCCAAAACCGCAGGTTGGGGGTTCGAGTCCCTCCTGGCGTGCCACTTCTCCCTTCCAGCGGCTATGCCGCCACAGCAGCCAGAGCCGGATGAACAGCAAGATCGAGCATTCCAAAGACAACGCCTCCACTGGAGGTGACATCGTCAAGTACGCCGCCGCAGCGATCCTCGTGCTGGCGGGTCTTTTTGCTTGGTATTGGTTCGGTGCTCCTGAGCACGCCTCACAGAGTGCATGGGCCGGTCCGCTTCGCGGTCTGGCCGTTGTCGTTGGCCTGGTGGCCGGCCTCGGCGTGTTCCTGCTGACCGGCAAGGGTCGCGACACGCGGGAATTCCTTTCCGAATCGCGTTTCGAACTGCGCAAGGTGGTCTGGCCGACGCGCCAGGAAGCCATTCGCATGACCTGGGTGGTGATCGTCGTGGTGATCATCCTCAGCCTGCTGCTGGGCGGATTTGACTTCGTGATTCAGAAATTGACCCAGTGGTTCCTGGGTCGATAAGGAGAAACCAGTGAAGCGTTGGTACGTCGTTCACGCCTATTCGGGCTTCGAAAAGTCGGTGGCGCAGGCTCTGCGCGATCGCATCGTGCGTGACGAGATGCAGGAGCGCTTCGGTGACGTCCTGGTCCCGACCGAGGAAGTGGTTGAAATGCGCGCCGGCCAGAAGCGCCGTTCCGAGCGCAAGTTCTTCCCGGGTTACGTGCTGGTCCAGATCGAGACCCACGAAGAAAACGGCATTCCGCGCATCGACAACGAAAGCTGGCACCTTGTGAAGGATACGTCCAAGGTGATGGGCTTCATCGGTGGCACCGCCGACCGTCCGTTGCCGATCCGTGACGAGGAAGCTGCCGCCATCCTGGACCGCGTTCAGGAAGGTGTCGAAAAGCCGCGTCCGAAGGTGCTGTTCGAGCCGGGCCAGATGGTCCGCGTCACCGAAGGTCCGTTCAACGATTTCAACGGCGTGGTCGAGGAAGTCAACTACGAGAAGAGCCGTCTGCGCGTCTCGGTGCTGATCTTCGGTCGTGCCACCCCGGTCGAGCTCGAGTTCGGCCAGGTCGAAAAGGCCGTCTGAGCCTGAGGGCAGTGGGTTCCGGGCGGCCGCCCGGAACCTGAACAGCCCGGCACCCCTTGCCATGCGGCAGGGGAAGAAAAAACCTGATATAGTGCGCGGCTTCCTGCCAGGAAGCTGGCAAAAAGCAAGGGCCGCCGCAAGGTGGCCTTCTGCGTGAATTCAAAACGCGATGCCGGGACGCGTGATTCCCGGTCCGATGGGGAGCCTGTTGTCGCAAGGCGCTAGCACCCGGAGAGCATACTCATGGCAAAGAAAGTTGTCGGTTATATCAAGCTGCAGGTGAAGGCCGGTCAGGCCAACCCCTCGCCGCCGGTTGGTCCTGCGCTGGGTCAGCGTGGCCTGAACATCATGGAATTCTGCAAGGCCTTCAATGCCGCCACGCAGAAGCTGGAGCCGGGTCTGCCGGTGCCGGTCATCATCACGGCCTACTCGGACCGTACCTTCACCTTCATCACCAAGAGCACCCCGGCTGCCGTGCTGCTCAAGAAGGCTGCAGGCATCTCGTCGGGCTCCAAGCGTCCGAACACCGAGAAGGTGGGCAAGGTGACCCGCAAGCAGCTCGAAGAGATCGCCAAGACCAAGGAAGCAGACCTGACGGCTGCCGATCTGGATGCCGCGGTGCGCACCATCGCCGGTTCTGCCCGTTCCATGGGCCTCGTGGTAGAGGGTTAAGAAGATGGCACAGACCAAGCGTGAGAAGGCCATCAAGGCCGCCGTCGTCCCGGGCAAGGCATATGCCTTCGAGGACGCCATCAAGATCCTGAAGACCGCTACCAAGGCCAAGTTCGTCGAGTCCTTCGACGTTGCTGTGCGCCTGGGCGTGGACGCCAAGAAGTCCGACCAGCAGGTGCGCGGTTCCACCGTGCTGCCGGCCGGTACCGGCAAGAGCGTGCGCGTTGCCGTCTTCGCCCCGGCCGGTGCCAAGGCTGACGAAGCCCTGGCCGCTGGCGCCGAAGCCGTTGGTATGGACGATCTGGCCGAGAAGATGCAGGCCGGCGATCTGAACTACGACGTCGTCATCGCGACCCCGGATGCCATGCGCGTCGTGGGTAAGCTGGGCACCGTGCTCGGCCCGCGCGGCCTGATGCCGAACCCGAAGGTCGGCACCGTCTCGGCCAACCCGGGCGAAGCCGTCAAGAATGCCAAGTCGGGTCAGGTGCGTTACCGCACCGACAAGGCCGGCATCATCCATTGCACCATCGGCAAGGCCGACTTCGCCGAAGACGCGCTGAAGTCGAACCTGCAGGCGCTGCTGATGGACCTGATCAAGGCCAAGCCGGCCACCTCGAAGGGCACCTACCTGCAGAAGGTTTCGGTCAGCTCGACGATGGGCCCGGGCGTCACTGTCGACCAGTCGTCGCTGTCGCTGAAGTAATCGTTTCAAGCGGGTACCGGGCTCCGGTCCGGTACCCGCGATATTTGAAGGCAATCCGAGTGGGGTCCGCCCCGCGGAGATAGCCGTCAAAGACCGCAGGCGCGGTCAGTACATACCGGCGACGGGCAGGGATGCTCGCATTGGCAGGGAGTCGCCGCCGGCGCAGTACCGAACGCTTAATCGATTCCCCCGGGAATCACCCTGCGTAGATGGTGCCCTTCTGGAGTTTTTCTGGTTTACGCACGTCTGGGTTCTCCCAGGTTGGCCATCCAGGTCTAGAACGGCCCACCCTTGGAACATCACCTGATGTTCCCGGCGTCCAGGACGGATGCCGCCCAGGACCGCACACGGCAGGAGCCGTAAGCGGAGTTCAATTGGAGGAGTGCAATGGCTCTCAATCTGTCCCAGAAGCAAGAAGTAGTCGCCGAGCTGGCAGACGTCGCCGCCAAGGCTCACTCCTTGATCGCAGCCGAATACGCTGGCACCACGGTCTCCCAGATGACCGCGATGCGCAAGCAGGCACGCGAAACCGGCGTTTTCTTGAAAGTTGTCAAGAACACGCTGGCGGCACGTGCAGTGGAAGGTACCGAATACGAATGCGCCAAAGACGCACTCGTCGGTCCGCTGCTGTACGCGTTCTCGCTCGAGGAGCCCGGCGCAGCCGGTCGCCTGATCAAGGATTTTGCCAAGACCAACGACAAGCTGCAGGCAAAAGTCGTGGCCATCGGCGGGGAACTGTTCCCGGCCGGTCATGTCGACGTGCTGGCCTCGCTGCCGACCCGTGATCAGGCCCTGGCCATGCTGGCCCGCGTCCTGTCCGAGCCGGCTGCCATGTTCGCCCGCGCCGTCAAGGCCGTGGCCGACAAGCAGGATGGCGGTGAAACCGCTGACGCTGCCGAGCCGGTCGCCGAAACCGCCTGAGTCGACGTTTCCGTGGTTCCGAACGGAACCTCAACCCAGAAAATTATCCAAAGGTAATCAAAATGTCCCTTACCAACGAACAGATCGTCGACGCCATCGCCGAGAAGTCCCTGATGGAAGTGATGGAGCTGGTCAAGGCCATCGAAGAGAAGTTCGGCGTCTCCGCCGCTGCTCCGGTCGCCGCAGCTGCTGCTGCTGGCCCGGCTGCCGCTGTTGAAGAGCAGACCGAATTCGACGTCATCCTGAAGTCGGCCGGCGACAAGAAGGTCGAAGTCATCAAGGCTGTCCGCGCCATCACCGGCCTGGGCCTGAAGGAAGCGAAGGATCTGGCAGAAGCCGGCGGCATGATCAAGGAAGCCGCTTCGAAGGACGACGCTGCCAAGTTCAAGAAGGACCTGGAAGCTGCTGGCGCGACTGTCGAAGTCAAGTAAGCAGTTCCTTGCCTCGCCATCGAAACACGGCGATGCAGCCAAGGCTGGGGGCGTAAGCCCCCGGCCTTTGGTCGTTTCACGCAACACCCGAAGTACGAGCCCAACACGGGCTGCGGTCATCCCCCGTCACAGCGGCGCACAAGCGCGCGGGCAGGGGAGTGGATGCAGACGAGTTGGCAGTTGGAAGTAGCGGGAGAAGGCGTGCTGGTGCCGGCAATACCAGCGACTTCCAACTGACAATTTCAGTTTCCCCTCGGGTCGTGGACGCACGATCCGCACAGCCAAGGTGATACCTCATGACGTCTTATTCGTTCACCGAAAAGAAGCGTATCCGCAAGGATTTCGGCAAGCAGCGCTCGATCCTCGAAGTGCCGTTCCTGCTTGCCATCCAGGTCGATTCCTACCGTGAATTCCTGCAGGAAAACGTCGATCCGGCCAAGCGCACGGACCACGGCCTGCATGCGGCCCTGAAGTCGGTGTTCCCGATTTCCAGCTACAGCGGCAATGCCGCCCTGGAATACGTCGGCTACAAGCTCGGCGACCCGGTGTTCGACGAGCGCGAGTGCCGCCAGCGTGGCATGAGCTACGGCGCGCCGCTGCGCGTGACCGTGCGCCTGGTGATCTACGACCGCGAGTCGTCGACCAAGGCCATCAAGTACGTGAAGGAGCAGGAAGTCTATCTCGGCGAAATCCCGCTGATGACCGACAACGGCACCTTCATCGTGAACGGTACCGAGCGCGTGATCGTCTCGCAGCTGCACCGTTCGCCGGGCGTGTTCTTCGACCACGACCGTGGCAAGACCCACAGCTCGGGCAAGCTGCTGTACAGCGCCCGCATCATCCCGTACCGCGGCTCCTGGCTGGACTTCGAGTTCGACCCGAAGGACGCCCTGTTCACCCGTATCGATCGTCGCCGCAAGCTGCCGGTGTCGATCCTGCTGCGTGCGCTGGGTTACAGCAACGAAGAGATGCTGGCCGAGTTCTTCGAGATCAACACGTTCCACATCAACCCCGATGAAGGCGTGCAGCTGGAGCTGGTCTCCGAGCGCCTGCGTGGCGAGACCCTGAACTTCGACCTGGCCGACGGTGACAAGGTCATCGTGGAAGCGGGCAAGCGCATCACCGCGCGCCACGTCAAGCAGCTGGAAGCCTCGGGCATCGCTGCCCTGGCCGTGCCGGACGAGTACATGGTCGGTCGCATCCTGTCGCACGACGTGGTCGATGCGAACACCGGCGAACTGCTGGCCCAGGCCAACGACGAAATCACCGACGAGCAGCTGCAGGCCTTCCGCAAGGCCGGCGTGGATGCCGTGGGCACCCTGTGGGTGAACGATCTGGATCGTGGCCCGTACCTGTCCAACACCCTGCGCATCGATCCGACCAAGACCCAGCTGGAAGCCCTGGTCGAGATCTACCGCATGATGCGTCCGGGCGAGCCGCCGACCAAGGACGCCGCGCAGAACCTGTTCCACAACCTGTTCTTCACCTTCGAGCGCTACGACCTGTCCACGGTCGGCCGCATGAAGTTCAACCGTCGTGTCGGCCGCAAGGAAGTCACCGGCGAAGCCGTGCTGTACGACCGCAAGTACTTCGGTGAGCGCAACGACGAAGAGTCCAAGCGCCTGGTCGCCGAGCACGCGGACACCTCCGACATCCTGGACGTGATCAAGGTCCTGACCGAGATCCGCAACGGTCGCGGCGTGGTCGATGACATCGATCACCTGGGCAACCGTCGCGTGCGTTCGGTCGGTGAAATGGCCGAGAACGTGTTCCGCGTGGGCCTGGTCCGCGTCGAGCGCGCGGTCAAGGAACGCCTGTCGATGGCCGAATCCGAAGGCCTGACCCCGCAGGAACTGATCAATGCCAAGCCGGTCGCTGCGGCCATCAAGGAGTTCTTCGGCTCCTCGCAGCTGTCCCAGTTCATGGATCAGAACAACCCGCTGTCGGAAGTGACGCACAAGCGTCGCGTCTCGGCCCTGGGCCCGGGCGGCCTGACCCGCGAACGCGCCGGCTTCGAAGTGCGCGACGTGCACCCGACCCATTACGGCCGCGTCTGCACCATCGAAACGCCGGAAGGCCCGAACATCGGCCTGATCAACTCGCTGGCCGTGTACGCCCGCACCAACCAGTACGGCTTCCTGGAAACCCCGTACCGCAAGGTTGCCGACGGCAAGGTCTCCGACGAGATCGAATTCCTGTCGGCCATCGAAGAAAACGAGTACGTCATCGCCCAGGCCAACGCCCTGACCGATGCCAAGAGCATGCTCACCGAGCAGTTCGTGCCGTGCCGCTTCCAGGGTGAGTCGCTGCTCAAGCCGCCGGCGGAAGTCCACTTCATGGACGTCTCGCCGATGCAGACCGTGTCGATCGCTGCCGCGCTCGTCCCGTTCCTGGAGCACGATGACGCCAACCGCGCACTGATGGGCGCCAACATGCAGCGTCAGGCCGTGCCGACCCTGCGTGCCCAGAAGCCGCTGGTGGGTACCGGTATCGAACGCGCCGTGGCCCGTGACTCGGGTGTGACCGTGAACGCCCGTCGTGGCGGCGAGATCGTGCAGATCGACGCCGGCCGCATCGTGGTCAAGGTCAACGAAGTGGAGATCACCGACGCGACCGACGCCGGCGTGGATATCTACAACCTGATCAAGTACACCCGCTCCAACCAGAACACCTGCATCAACCAGCGTCCGCTGGTGGAAGTGGGCAACGTGGTGGCGCGTGGCGACGTGCTGGCTGACGGTCCGTCCACCGACATCGGTGAACTGGCCCTGGGCCAGAACATGCTGATCGCCTTCATGCCGTGGAACGGCTACAACTTCGAAGACTCCATCCTGCTCTCCGAGCGCGTGGTGGAAGAGGATCGCTACACCACGATCCACATCGAAGAGCTGACCTGCGTTGCGCGTGACACCAAGCTGGGGCCGGAGGAAATCTCCGCCGACATCCCGAACGTCTCCGAGCAGGCCCTGAACCGCCTGGACGAGAGCGGCGTGGTGTATATCGGTGCGGAAGTCCGCGCCGGCGACATCATGGTCGGCAAGGTCACCCCGAAGGGCGAAAGCCAGCTGACCCCGGAAGAGAAGCTGCTGCGTGCGATCTTCGGCGAGAAGGCCTCGGACGTGAAGGACAGCTCGCTGCGCGTGCCGCCGGGCATGGACGGCACCGTCATCGACGTCCAGGTCTTCACCCGCGACGGCATCGAGAAGGACAAGCGCGCCCGCCAGATCGAAGAGTCTGAAATCAAGCGCGTCAAGAAGGACTTCGACGACCAGTTCCGCATCCTGGAAGGCGCCATCTACGCCCGTCTGCGTTCGCAGATCGTGGGCAAGGTGGTCAACGGTGGTGCCAACCTGAAGAAGGGCGACACCGTCACCGACGCGTACCTGGACGGCCTGAAGAAGGCTGACTGGTTCGTGCTGCGCATGAAGGACGAGGACGCCTCCGAAGCCATCGAACGTGCCCAGAAGCAGATCCAGGCGCACGAGAAGGAATTCGAGCGTCGCTTCGCCGACAAGCGCGGCAAGATCACCGCGGGCGACGATCTGGCCCCGGGCGTGCTGAAGATGGTCAAGGTGTTCCTGGCCGTGAAGCGTCGCATCCAGCCGGGTGACAAGATGGCAGGCCGCCACGGCAACAAGGGTGTGGTCTCCAACGTGGTGCCGGTCGAAGACATGCCGTACATGGCCTCGGGCGAAACCGTGGACATCGTGCTGAACCCGCTGGGCGTGCCGTCGCGTATGAACATCGGCCAGATTCTGGAAGTGCATCTGGGCTGGGCCGCCAAGGGCCTGGGTCGCAAGATCCAGGGCATGCTGGAAGCCCAGGCCGCGATCAACGACCTGCGCAAGTTCCTGGACGACGTCTACAACCACGACAAGACCCAGCACGCCAACCACGTCGACCTGACCCAGTTCAGCGACGAGGAGCTGCTGCGCCTGGCCACCAACCTGACCGACGGCGTGCCGATGGCAACGCCGGTGTTCGACGGTGCGACGGAAGCCGAGATCAAGCACATGCTTGCCCTGGCCGACCTGCCGCTGAGCGGCCAGACCCAGCTGTATGACGGCCGCACCGGTGAGGCATTCGATCGCCACACCACCGTGGGCTACATGCACTACCTGAAGCTGAACCACCTGGTCGACGACAAGATGCACGCCCGTTCGACCGGCCCGTACTCGCTCGTCACCCAGCAGCCGCTGGGCGGCAAGGCGCAGTTCGGTGGCCAGCGCTTCGGTGAAATGGAAGTCTGGGCGCTGGAAGCCTACGGCGCGGCCTACACCCTGCAGGAAATGCTGACGGTGAAGTCCGATGACGTGCAGGGCCGCAACCAGATGTACAAGAACATCGTCGACGGTGAGCACGAGATGGTCGCGGGCATGCCGGAATCCTTCAACGTGCTCGTGAAGGAAATCCGCTCGCTGGCCATCAACATGGAACTGGACGGCAACTGATCGCGCAGGCGCGGCTGCCCCGGCAGCCGCGCCGCCACATCCGAACCGACAGCCCCATCGACAAGATTTCCTCCTTTCGGAGAAACACCATGAAAGACTTGCTCAACCTCTTCAACCAGCAGCGTCAGACGCTGGACTTCGACGCGATCAAGATCGCGCTGGCCTCGCCGGACCTGATCCGTTCGTGGTCCTTCGGCGAAGTGAAGAAGCCGGAAACCATCAACTACCGTACGTTCAAGCCGGAACGTGACGGCCTGTTCTGCGCCGCGATCTTCGGACCGGTCAAGGACTACGAGTGCCTGTGCGGCAAGTACAAGCGCATGAAGCACCGCGGCGTGGTCTGCGAAAAGTGCGGCACCGAAGTCACCCTGGCCAAGGTGCGCCGCGAGCGCATGGGTCACATCGACCTGGCCTCGCCGGTCGCGCACATCTGGTTCCTCAAGTCGCTGCCGTCGCGCATCGGCCTGATGCTGGACATGACCCTGCGTGACATCGAGCGCGTGCTGTACTTCGAAGCCTACGTGGTGACCGAGCCGGGCCTGACCGCCCTGGAACGCCGCCAGCTGCTGACCGAAGAGCAGTACCTGCAGGCCCGCCAGGAACACGGCGACGACTTCGATGCCGCCATGGGCGCCGAGGCCGTGTACGAACTGCTGCGCACCATCGACCTGCAGTCGGAAATGACCCGCCTGCGCGAAGAAATCGCCAGCACCGGTTCGGAAACCAAGCTCAAGCGACTGACCAAGCGCATCAAGCTGGTCGAGGCCTTCCTCGAGTCGGGCAACCGTCCGGAGTGGATGGTCATGACCGTGCTGCCGGTGCTGCCGCCGGACCTGCGTCCGCTGGTGCCGCTGGACGGTGGCCGCTTCGCGACCTCCGATCTGAACGATCTGTACCGCCGCGTCATCAACCGCAACAACCGCCTGCGCCGCCTGCTTGAGCTGAACGCGCCGGACATCATCGTGCGCAATGAAAAGCGCATGCTGCAGGAATCGGTCGATGCGCTGCTGGACAACGGCCGTCGCGGCCGTGCCATCACCGGCACCAACAAGCGCCCGCTGAAGTCGCTGGCCGACATGATCAAGGGCAAGCAGGGCCGCTTCCGCCAGAACCTGCTGGGCAAGCGCGTGGACTACTCGGGCCGTTCGGTCATCGTGGTCGGTCCGTACCTGCGCCTGCACCAGTGCGGCCTGCCGAAGAAGATGGCGCTTGAGCTGTTCAAGCCGTTCGTGTTCGCCAAGCTGCAGCGTCGTGGCCTGGCCACCACCATCAAGGCCGCCAAGAAGCTGGTCGAGCGCGAAGAAGCTGAAGTCTGGGACATCCTGGAAGAGGTCATCCGCGAGCATCCGGTGATGCTGAACCGTGCGCCGACCCTGCACCGTCTGGGCATCCAGGCCTTCGAGCCGGTCCTGATCGAAGGCAAGGCCATCCAGCTGCACCCGCTGGTCTGCACCGCGTTCAACGCCGACTTCGACGGTGACCAGATGGCCGTCCACGTGCCGCTCTCGCTGGAAGCCCAGCTGGAAGCGCGTGCGCTGATGATGTCCACCAACAACATCCTGTCGCCGGCCAACGGCGAGCCGATCATCGTGCCGTCGCAGGACGTCGTGCTGGGTCTGTACTACATGACCCGCTCGCTGGTGAACAAGAAGGGCGAGGGCATGGCCTTCGCCAACATCGCCGAAGTCAAGCGCGCCTACGACAACCGCGTGGTGGAACTGCACGCACGCGTCAAGGTCCGCATCACCGAAGTGGTGACCGACGAGGAAGGCAACAAGCAGAACAAGACCTCGATCGTGGACACCACGATCGGTCGCGCCCTGCTGGCTGAAATCCTGCCGGAAGGCCTGCCGTTCGCGCTGGCCAACACCGAGCTGACCAAGAAGAACATCAGCCGCCTGATCAACTCCAGCTACCGTCAGCTGGGCTTGAAGGACACGGTCGTGTTCGCCGATAAGCTGATGTACACCGGCTTCGCCTACGCAACCCGCGCGGGCGTGTCGATCGGCATCGACGACATGCTGATCCCGGACGAGAAGCGCGGCATCCTCACCGAGGCCGAAGCCGAAGTGCTGGAAATCCAGGAGCAGTACCAGTCGGGCCTGGTCACCGCCGGCGAGCGCTACAACAAGGTGGTCGACATCTGGTCGCGCACCAACGAACGCATCGCCAAGGCGATGATGGACACCATCGGTACCGAGAAGGTGGTCAATGCCGAAGGCGAGACCATCGACCAGAAGTCGATGAACTCGCTGTACATCATGGCCGACTCCGGTGCCCGTGGTTCGCAGGCGCAGATCCGTCAGCTGGCCGGTATGCGCGGCCTGATGGCGCGTCCGGATGGCTCGATCATCGAAACGCCCATCAAGGCGAACTTCCGTGAAGGCCTGAACGTGCAGGAGTACTTCAACTCCACCCACGGTGCCCGTAAGGGTCTGGCCGATACCGCGCTGAAGACGGCGAACTCGGGTTACCTGACCCGTCGTCTGGTCGACGTGGCGCAGGACGTGGTCATCACCGAGGTGGATTGCGGTACCACCGAAGGCCTGACCATGACCCCGATCGTGGAAGGCGGCGACGTCGTGGAGCCGTTGAAGGACCGCGTGCTGGGTCGTGTCGTGGCCGAGGACGTGTTCCTGCCGGGCAACGACGAAGATCCGATCGTGACCCGCAACACCCTGCTCGACGAGCAGTGGGTGGCCAAGCTGGAAGACGCCTCGGTGCAGTCGGTCAAGGTCCGTTCGACCATCAGCTGCGCCTCGCCGTTCGGCGTCTGCGCACACTGCTACGGTCGCGATCTGGCCCGTGGCCACATCGTCAACATCGGCGAAGCGGTCGGCGTCATCGCCGCGCAGTCGATCGGTGAGCCGGGTACCCAGCTGACCATGCGTACGTTCCACATCGGTGGTGCGGCGTCGCGAGCTGCTGCGGTCGACAACATCACCGTCAAGACCACCGGTTCGGTGAAGTTCAACAACCTGAAGTCGGTCGAGCACGCCAGCGGTTCGCTGGTGGCGGTCTCGCGTTCGGGTGAAATGTCGGTGCTCGATGCCCACGGTCGTGAGCGTGAGCGTTACAAGCTGCCGTACGGTGCGACCATCACGTCCAAGGACGGCGATGCGGTCAAGGCTGGCCAGACCGTGGCCAACTGGGACCCGCATAACCACCCGATCGTGTCGGAAGTGGCCGGTTTCATCCGCTTCATCGACTTCATCGACGGCGTCACCGTCATCGAGAAGACCGACGAACTGACCGGCCTGGCATCGCGTGAAATCACCGATCCGAAGCGTCGTGGTTCGCAGGCCAAGGATCTGCGCCCGATCGTGCGCATCGTGGACAAGAACGGCAACGATCTGACCATCCCGAACACGGATCTGCCGGCCCAGTACCTGCTGCCGCCGCGCTCGATCGTCAACCTGCAGGACGGCGCCGCCGTCGGCGTGGGTGACGTGGTCGCCAAGATCCCGCAGGAAGCGTCCAAGACCCGTGACATCACCGGTGGTCTGCCGCGCGTGGCCGATCTGTTCGAAGCGCGCAAGCCGAAGGATCCGGCGATCCTGGCCGAGCGTTCGGGCATCATCAGCTTCGGCAAGGACACCAAGGGCAAGCAGCGCCTGATCATCAAGGACACCGATGGTTCGGAACACGAAGAGCTGATCCCGAAGTACCGTCAGGTGATCGTGTTCGAAGGCGAGCACGTGACCAAGGGCGAAACCATCGTGGACGGCGAGCCGAGCCCGCAGGACATCCTGCGTCTGCTGGGTGTCGAACCGCTGGCGGCCTACTTGGTCAAGGAAATCCAGGACGTGTACCGCCTGCAGGGCGTGAAGATCAACGACAAGCACATCGAGGTGATCACCCGCCAGATGCTGCGCAAGGTCGAGATCACCGATCAGGGCACCAGCAAGTTCCTGAATGGCGAGCAGGCCGAGCGCCAGCGCGTCATCGAGGAAAATGCCCGCCTGGCGACCCGCAACGAGCTGCCGGCCCGTTTCGATCCGGTCCTGCTGGGTATCACCAAGGCATCGCTGGCGACCGAATCGTTCATCTCGGCGGCGTCGTTCCAGGAAACCACCCGCGTGCTGACCGAAGCGGCCGTGCGCGGCACCTCGGACAACCTGCGCGGCCTGAAGGAAAACGTCATCGTCGGCCGTCTGATCCCGGCCGGTACGGGCTTGGCTTACCACGCCAACCGTCGTCGCAACGCCTCCGGGCTGACCGACTCGGAAATGCAGACCCTGTCCGGCAGCACGCCGGCCGTGGCTGAGGTGGCCCCGGTGGCCGCCGTGGCGGTGGAATCGACCGACGCCGACCAGGCGCCGGGCAGCGACGAGTAATACGCAGACCCGGCTCCGGCCGGGCCCGCGGCAGGGCAGGGCGCCGACTCCGGTCGGTGGCCCTCCCGGCAAATCAGCAGGCACCGGCCACTGGTCGTCCGCCTGCCGATGAGGTAGGATGCCCGCCGGTCTTTCAACGGACCGGCTTGACAACCTGAACGGGGGGCATGGAAAAGGCTCCCCTGTAACGGCCCGGGATCAGGGCTGGCTTGGCGCGTGCGCATTTGACTGCGTTTTCGCCGGGTTGCTACAATCGTCTGTCTCAGCAGGCCGGTCTTTCGCCTGCTCGCACATTTCCGCATTCATGGCCAGTCTTTTCATTGGCCTCTCTCAGAAGAACATACTGATGGCGACGATCAATCAGCTTGTCCGCAAGCCGCGGCAGGCAACCACTTATAAGAGTGCCTCCCCGGCCCTCGATAAGTGCCCCCAGCGCCGTGGCGTCTGCACGCGCGTGTACACCACCACTCCGAAGAAGCCGAACTCGGCGCTTCGCAAGGTTGCCAAGGTTCGCCTGACCAACCAGGAAGAAGTGATTAGCTACATCGGCGGCGAAGGCCACAACCTGCAGGAACACTCCGTGGTCCTGATCCGTGGCGGTCGCGTCAAGGATCTGCCGGGTGTGCGTTACCACACCGTGCGTGGCTCGCTGGACGCCTCCGGCGTTGCCAAGCGTCGCCAGGGCCGTTCCAAGTACGGCGCCAAGCGTCCGAAGAGCTAAGGGAAAGTACACATGTCTCGTAAAGGTAATACGCCGCAGCGCTCTGTCCTGCCGGATCCGAAGCACGGAAGTGAAACCATCGCTCGTTTCATCAACATGGTGATGCTGAGCGGCAAGAAGTCGGTCGCTGAAAAGATCGTCTACGGTGCCATGGACGTGATCGGCGAAAAGAACCCGAATTCCGTCGAGCTGGTTCAGAAGGCTCTGGAAAACGTGGCTCCGTCGGTCGAAGTCAAGTCCCGCCGCGTCGGTGGTGCCACCTACCAGGTGCCGGTCGAAGTGCGTTCCTCGCGCAAGATGGCACTGGCGATGCGTTGGCTGATCGACTCGGCGCGCAAGCGTGGTGAGAACACCATGCCGAAGAAGCTGGCTGCCGAACTGCTGGACGCCTCGGAAAATCGTGGTGGCGCCATCAAGAAGCGCGAAGAAACCCACCGCATGGCCGAAGCCAACAAGGCCTTCGCGCACTACCGCTGGTGAGTTTGACGGCCTTGCAAAACAGGCACGGCAGCACCATCTAGGTGCTGCCCCC
>NZ_KV791295.1:14021-16506 GCF_001807865.1 Stenotrophomonas sp. HMSC10F06
CCCCCGCGGCACCTGGGGTGCCGCGCCAATCCGAAGGCCGCCGAAAGGCGGCGTTCGGCCATCCGAATTCCAAGAAATTGAGAGGCTCCCGTGGCCCGCACCACTCCCATCGAGCGTTACCGCAATTTCGGCATCATGGCCCACATCGATGCCGGCAAGACCACCACGTCCGAGCGCATCCTGTTCTACACCGGCAAGAGCCACAAGATCGGTGAAGTGCACGACGGCGCTGCCACCATGGACTGGATGGAGCAGGAGCAGGAGCGTGGCATCACGATCCAGTCCGCTGCCACCACCGCGTTCTGGAAGGGCATGGACAAGTCCCTGCCGGAGCACCGCTTCAACATCATCGACACCCCCGGGCACGTCGACTTCACCATCGAAGTGGAGCGCTCGCTGCGCGTGCTCGACGGTGCCGTCTTCGTGCTGTGCGCCGTCGGTGGCGTGCAGCCGCAGTCGGAAACCGTGTGGCGCCAGGCCAACCGTTACAAGGTGCCGCGCATCGCGTTCGTCAACAAGATGGACCGCACCGGCGCGAACTTCACCAAGGTCGTTGGCCAGCTGAAGGCCAAGCTGGGTGCTGTCGCCGTCCCGATGCAGCTGCCGATCGGCGCCGAAGACAACTTCAAGGGCGTGGTCGACCTCATCAAGATGAAGGCCATCCATTGGGATGAAGCCTCGCAGGGCATGAAGTTCGAGTACCTGGAGATCCCGGCGGACATGCAGGCGGAGGCCGAAGAGGCCCGTACCTACATGATCGAAGCTGCGGCTGAAGCCAGCGAAGAGCTGATGGAAAAGTACCTGGGCGGCGAAGAGCTGACCGAGGCCGAAATCGTCGAAGCCCTGCGCGTGCGCACCCTGGCCACCGACATCGTGCCGATGTACTGCGGCTCGGCGTTCAAGAACAAGGGCGTGCAGGCCATGCTGGACGGCGTGGTGCAGCTGCTGCCGTCGCCGATCGACGTGCCGGACGTGACCGGTACCGACGTCGACGATGAAACCGTTGCGCTGAGCCGCAAGTCCGATGACAAGGCGCCGTTCTCGGCCCTGGCCTTCAAGATCATCACCGACCCGTTCGTCGGCGCGCTGACCTTCTTCCGTGTCTACTCGGGCACGCTGAACGCCGGCGACCAGCTGCTGAACTCGGTGAAGGGCAAGAAGGAGCGCATCGGCCGCATCCTGCAGATGCACTCCAACGATCGCGAAGAAATCAAGGAAGTGCTGGCCGGTGACATCGCCGCGGCGGTGGGTCTGAAGGACACCACCACCGGCGACACCCTGTGCTCGCAGGACCACCCGATCATCCTGGAGCGCATGGTGTTCCCGGAGCCGGTGATCTCGATGGCCGTCGAACCGAAGACCAAGTCCGACCAGGAAAAGATGGGTCTGGCCCTGGGCCGTCTGGCGCAGGAAGATCCGTCGTTCCGCGTCAAGACCGACGAAGAATCCGGCCAGACCATCATCTCGGGCATGGGCGAGCTGCACCTGGACATCATCGTGGACCGCATGAAGCGCGAGTTCAACGTTGAAGCCAACGTCGGCAAGCCGCAGGTGGCCTACCGCGAAACCATCCAGGCCGCGGACGTCAAGTCGGACTACAAGCACGCCAAGCAGTCCGGTGGTAAGGGTCAGTACGGTCACGTCGTGATCGAGCTGTCGCCGATCACCGCCGAAGATCGGGCCGACCCGAAGATCGGGCCGCTGATCAAGGACGACTTCCTGTTCATCAACGACATCACCGGTGGCGTGATTCCGAAGGAATTCATTCCGTCGATCGAAAAGGGTCTGCGCGAAACCATCACCAGCGGTCCGCTGGCGGGCTTCCCGGTCGTGGACGTCAAGGTCAAGCTGGTGTTCGGCTCGTACCACGACGTCGACTCCTCGGAAATGGCGTTCAAGCTGGCCGCCTCGATGGCCTTCAAGCAGGGCTTCTCCAAGGCCAAGCCGGTCCTGCTGGAGCCGATCATGAAGGTCGAGATCGTGACCCCGAGCGATTACCAGGGTGACGTGATGGGCGACGTGAGCCGTCGTCGCGGCATGCTGCAGGGTTCGAGCGTGACCGGTGACGGTTCGGCTGAAATCATCAATGCGATGATTCCGCTGGGTGAAATGTTCGGCTACGCGACCTCGCTGCGTTCGCAGACCCAGGGTCGTGCAACGTTCACGATGGAATTCGACCATTACGAGCCGGCTCCGTCGAACATCGCCGAAGCCGTGGTCAAGAAGTCCTGAGCATAAGCTCAGGACTCCACCTCATTCTTTTCTGATATCCAAGGTATACAACAATGGCAAAGGGTAAGTTCGAGCGCACCAAGCCGCACGTCAACGTCGGCACCATCGGTCACGTCGATCACGGCAAGACCACGCTGACCGCTGCACTGACCAAGATCGGTGCCGAGCGCTTCGGTGGCGAATTCAAGGATTACTCCGCGATCGACGCCGCGCCGGAAGAAAAGGCACGTGGCATCACGATCTCGACCGCGCA
>NZ_KV791296.1:0-1023 GCF_001807865.1 Stenotrophomonas sp. HMSC10F06
TTACTCGAGGATCTTGGAGACCACGCCGGCGCCGACGGTACGACCGCCTTCACGGATGGCGAAGCGCAGACCTTCGTCCATGGCCACCGGGTTGATCAGGGTGACAACCATCTTCACGTTGTCGCCCGGCATCACCATTTCCACACCTTCCGGCAGTTCGCAAGCGCCGGTGATGTCGGTGGTACGGAAGTAGAACTGCGGACGGTAGCCCTTGAAGAACGGGGTGTGGCGGCCGCCTTCATCCTTGGACAGGACGTAGACTTCGGCGTCGAACTTGGTGTGCGGCTTGATCGAACCCGGCTTGGCCAGGACCTGGCCACGCTCGACGTCGTCACGCTTGGTGCCGCGCAGCAGCAGACCGGCGTTGTCACCTGCCTGACCCTGGTCCAGCAGCTTGCGGAACATTTCCACGCCGGTCACGGTGGTCTTCTGGACCGGACGGATACCGACGATTTCGATTTCTTCGCCGACCTTGATCACGCCGCGCTCGATACGACCGGTCACCACGGTGCCGCGGCCCGAGATCGAGAACACGTCTTCCACCGGCATCAGGAAGGGCTTGTCGACGTCACGCTCCGGGGTCGGGATCCAGCTGTCGAGAGCTTCGACCAGCTTGATCACGGCCGGCACGCCGATCTCGCTCTGGTCGCCTTCCAGCGCCAGGCGGGCCGAACCCGAGATGATCGGGGTGTCGTCGCCCGGGAAGTCGTACTTGCTCAGCAGCTCGCGGACTTCCATTTCGACCAGTTCCAGCAGCTCGGCGTCATCGACCATGTCTGCCTTGTTCAGGAAGACGACGATGTACGGCACGCCGACCTGACGCGACAGCAGGATGTGCTCGCGGGTCTGCGGCATCGGGCCGTCAGCAGCGGAGCAGACCAGGATCGCGCCGTCCATCTGGGCAGCACCGGTGATCATGTTCTTGACGTAGTCAGCATGGCCCGGGCAATCGACGTGGGCGTAGTGACGAACGGTGGATTCGTATTCGACGTGCGCGGTCGAGATCGTGATGCCACGTGCCTT
>NZ_KV791297.1:0-131616 GCF_001807865.1 Stenotrophomonas sp. HMSC10F06
CCCGGTAGAGCCGACCGTTGGTCGGCTGCACGTGTCGCCCCACGTGTCTGCACCAACGGCAGCCGACCAACGGTCGGCTCTACGTCGGAGGGGACCACGTATGCGCGCCGGTGACGCTGTACACACTCCGCCGCTGCCTTCAAGACTGCCGCCTGCGCCGCCCATCACCGAGAATGGCCGCATGACCACCGCCATTTTCCGCGACGACACGCTCACCCGCGAGCGCATGCAGGCCATCATTGCCGCGCATCCGCGCGCGGCCGCCTTCGAGAACTGCACGTTCGATCACGGCGACTTCTCGCGGCTGGACATGGATGGGTTCCAGTTCAACCAGTGCTCGGTCACCGGTGCGAACTGGCTGGCCGCCTCGCTGGAAGAAACCCAGTGGACGAAGTGCCGCGGCAGCCAATGCGATTTCAGCTCGGCGCTGCTCAGCGATGCGCGTTTCGCGCACTGCGATCTGAACAACAGTCACTGGCGGCGCGCGACGCTGTCCTCGGTGCAGTTCCAGGACTGCAAGCTGACCGGCGCGCATCTGCAGGAAGTGACCGGCTGGGCGCTGGAATTCCGCGATTGCCTGCTGGTCAGCGCGGACCTGCGTGGGATGTCGTTCCGCAAGGCGCAGTTGGAGGGCATGGATTTTTCCGAGGCCGAGCTGTCCGGCTGCGATTTCCGCGATGCGGTGTTCAACGGCGGCAGCCTGCGCAATGCACAGACGCGGTTGACGCGCTTTGAAGGCGCCGACCTGCGCGGCACCGACATCAGCGGGCTCAACGTGATGGATGCCAAGCTGTTCAAGAAGGCGGTGATTTCACAGCGCCAGGCGGCGGCCGCGTTGGCGTCGTTCGGGTTGATCGTGGCGTAAGGGCGAACCGACCAACGGTCGGTTACACCCGGTAGTGCCGGCCGCTGGCCGGCTCTCATGACTGTCAGACCGACGGAGCAGCCGGCCAGCGGCCGGCACTACCGCGGCCGTCGGTTCCATCGCTGGACTCAGGCCAACAGGCGCTCGATCAAGCGCTGGTACAACGCCGGCAGCGCTTCCAGGTCCGCCACGCGGATGTTCTCGTCGACCTGATGGATGCTCGCATTGACCGGCCCTACTTCGATGCACTGCGCGCCCAGCGGCGCGATGAAGCGCGCATCGGAGGTGCCGCCACCGGTGCTCTCTTCCGGCGGTGCACCCGCAAACTCACCCAGTACCTCGCGGGCGACCCTGCGCAGCGTGCCTTCCGGGGTATAGAACGGCTCACCGCTGCGATGCCACTTGAGCGTGTACTGGAGTGCATGACGCTCCAGCAGCGCAGCGATCTCCTGCTCCAGCGCGGGCGCGTTCCAGTGCGGGTTGTAGCGCAGGTTGAACAGCACCTGCAGCTCACCCGGAATCACATTGTTGGCCCCGGTGCCGGCATGGATGTTGGAGACCTGCAGGCTGGTCGGCGGGAAGCTCTCGAAGCCATCATCCCAGTGCCGTGCGGTGAGTTCGGCCAGGGCCGCAGCGGCCAGATGGATCGGATTGCGCGCCTTGTCCGGATACGCCACATGGCCCTGCACGCCGTTCACCGTCAGCGTCGCCGAGAGGCTGCCGCGGCGGCCCACGCGCAGCAGATCACCCAGCACCGCGGTGGAGGACGGCTCACCGGTGATGCACCAGTCGATTTCCTGACCGCGCTCGCGGAAGATATCGGCCACGCGACGCACACCGTCGATGGCATCGCCTTCCTCGTCGCTGGTCAGCAGCACCGCCAGCGTGCCGGCATGATCGGGATGCGCGGCCACGAACTGCTCGGCGGCGACCACGAAGGCGGCCACGCTGCCTTTCATGTCGGCCGCGCCACGTCCGTACAGCACGCCGTCACGGATCTGGGGATCGAACGGATCGCTGGTCCAGGCCGAGACCGGGCCGGTCGGCACCACGTCGGTATGCCCGAGCAGCACCAGCACCGGTGCGCCCTGCCCGTGTGTGGCCCACAGGTTGTCGACCTCGCCCAGGCGCAGCTGTTCGCAGTGAAAGCCGGCGCGTTCAAGACGGCCGGCCAGCAGCGCCTGGCAACCGGCGTCCTCGGGCGTGACCGAGGCGCGCGCGATCAGGTCGCAGGTCAAGGCAACGACGTCGTTCACGCGCCCACTCCGAACCGCTGCTTGAAGCCGTTGTCCGAGAAGCCCTGGGTCATCACGCCATCGGCGCTCACCACCACCGGGCGCTTGATCAGCTGCGGGTACTCGCGCAGCAGCAGCTTCCATTCGGCCTCCGAATCGGCCGCCTTGCGGTTCTCCGGCAGCTGCCGCCACGTGGTGGAGGACCTGTTGATCAACGCGGGAAAGCCACCGGCCTGGGCCGCCCAGTCGATCAGGGTTTCCGGCGTTGGCTTGTGCTCACGGTAGTCGACGAAGGTATACGGCACCTGGAAACGGTCCAGCCACTTGGTGGCCTTCTTGCAGGTGTCGCAGTTCTTCAATCCATACACGGTGGTGGTCATGGCGTGCCCGGCTCAGTCGGCCAGGCCGCGCAGCAGGTCGTTCACGCTGGTCTTGCTGCGGGTCTTGGCATCGACCTGCTTGACGATCACCGCGCAGTACAGCGAGTGCGAGCCGTCCTTGGACGGCAGCTGGCCGGACACCACCACGCTGTACGGCGGCACCGAGCCGTAGCTGATTTCGCCGGTGGCGCGGTTGTAGACGCGGGTGCTCTGGCCGAGGAACACGCCCATGCCGATCACGCTGTGGTGGCCGACCACGAAGCCTTCCACCACTTCCGAACGCGCACCGATGAAGCAATGGTCTTCGATGATGGTCGGGCTGGCCTGCAGCGGCTCGAGCACGCCGCCGATGCCGGCGCCGCCGGACAGATGGCAGTGCTTGCCGATCTGCGCGCACGAACCCACCGTGGCCCAGGTGTCGACCATGGTGCCCTCGCCCACGTAGGCGCCGATGTTGGTGAAGCTCGGCATCAGCACCACGTCCTTGCCGAAGTAGCTGCCGCGGCGCGCGATCGCGCCGGGCACCACGCGCACGCCGGCGCGGCGGAACTTGGCTTCATCGAAGCCGGCAAAGCGCGATTCGACCTTGTCCCAGAACGGCGCCGGACGCGCGTCGACCACGGCCATGTCGTTGACGCGGAAGTACAGCAGCACCGCCTTCTTCAGCCATTCGTTGACCTTCCAGCCACCGTGGCCATCGGGCTCGGCGACGCGGAATTCGCCGGTTTCCAGGCCATCAATGACGCGGCCGACCAGCGGCTTGGTGGAGCCTTCGATCTCGTGCAGGGTCAGCGTCGCGCGGCGCTCGAAGGCGCTTTCGATGCCGAACTTGAGTTCTTCCACACCCGGCGTGGCCGGCTTGCGCAGCGACTTGCGCGCGATGGTGGCATCACGGCTGGCACTGCGCTTGGCGGCGCTCTCGGCCGGGGTAGCAGCGACCTTGCGGGCCGGCGCCTTTTTGACCGGCGCTTTCTTCACCGCGGGCGCCGCCTTCTTTGCGGCAGCGGTCTTCTTCACCGCAGGCGCGGCAGCAGGGGTCTTGGCCGCCGCGGTCTTCGCGGCAGTCTTCTTGGCAGGCTTGGTGGCCATCAGTGGGGGTCTCCGGCTTTTCGATCAGGGTCCAGGCAGGCGAGCATGGCGTCTTGCAGCTGCTGTCTGGCGGATTCGGTGAGGGCGTGATCATGCTCATCGCTGATCACGAACATGTCTTCGGCGCGTTCGCCGAAGGTGGCGATGCGCGCATCATGCACGCGCAGCCGCTGGTTGCGCAGCACGAACGCCACGTCGGCCAGCAGGCCGGGGCGGTCGGGCGCGACCAGGCTGAAACGGGTGCTGGTGGTCTCGCCATCGGTGACATCGCGGAACTCGATGCGCGGGGCGAAACGGAAGTGCCGCAGCTGGCGCGGAATGACCCGCCGCGACGGACGCAGCCGGGTCAGGTCGCCGGACAGCGCTTCACGCAGGCCGGCCTCCAGGCGCAGCGCATCGCCATCGGCGAAGCTGTCGGCCGGGGTCACTTCAAACGTATCGAAGATGGTATCCACCGGGCCGTCCAGCACACGCGCGCGGTGGATGCCGTAGCCCTTGCGGTCCAGCGTCATCACGATCGCGGCGAACAGGCCATCGCGGTCCGGCGAGTGCACGAACACCTCCAGCGCGTGGTCGTCCGGGGTGATCCGGCGCACCTTGACCAGGGTCTGGCCCTGCTTGACCGGTACCAGCGCGGCGGCCTGCCAGGCAAGCTGCTCGGGCCGCAGCCGGATGAAGCTCTCATCGGGCATCACGGTGAACTGACGCTCGATCGTCGCGTCGTCGTAGCCGCGCTCGCGCACCAGCTGGCGCACTGATTCGCGGGCTTCGGCCACCCGCTCGGCGGCCGGCATCTGGTTCTCCAGCCCGTCGCGCAGCGCGCGCCGTGCCGCGAAATACAGGTCGGCCAGCAAGCGGTCCTTCCAGGCATTCCACAGTTTTGGGCTGGTCCCGGCAATGTCGGCGCAGGTCAGCAGATACAGGTAATCGAGCCGGTCGCGGCTGGCCACCAGGGTGGCGAAGCGATGGATCACGTCCGGATCGGAGATGTCCTGTTTCTGCGCGGTGACCGACATGCGCAGGTGCTGCTCGACCAGCCAGGCCACCAGCTCCGTATCGGAACTGCTCAGCGCCAGCGCCTGGCAGAATTCGCGCGCATCCACCGCACCGAGTTCGGAGTGATCGCCGCCGCGGCCCTTGGCGATGTCATGGAACAGGCCGGCCAGCAGCAGCAGTTCCGGTTTGCGCAGGCGCGGCCAGACCTCATGCGCGATCGAGAAACGCTCGTCGGCGCGGCTGCTGGCGAATAGGCCGATGTTCCGCAGCACCATCAGGGTGTGCTGGTCCACGGTGTAGACGTGAAACAGATCGAACTGCATGCGCCCGGAGACCTGCGCGAATGCGGGGATCCACTGACCGAGCACGCCCAGGCGCGCCATCCGCGCCAGCGTGTCGACCGCGCGCGGGCTGCGCAGCAGGGCCAGGAACTGCTCGCGTGCGGCGGGACTGGCGTCGGTATACGCGGCCAGGTCCGGCAGCGCCTCGGCCAGCGCGCGGGCAGTCAGCGAGTGCAGGCCGCGCACATCCGGGTTATAGGCCCAGCTGGAGAACAGCGCGAACACCTGTTCGATGTCGCCCTCGGGCCAGGCCGGATCGTTGGCCGCCAGGTAACCACGGCGCAGCGAGAACCCCACGCTGACCGGCTCGGGCACCGCCTCGCCATCGAACTGTTCCTCGAAGCGCTGCAGCAGGCGGTCGCTGATCCGCCGCACCACGGTGGCGCTGCGGTAGAAGCCCTGCATCATTTTTTCCACGGCCAGGCTTTCGATGTCGTCTTCGAAACCCAGGCGGGCGGCAAGTGTCTTCTGGTAATCGAAACGCAGGCGCTCTTCGGGCCGGTTGGCGACCAGATGCAGGCCGAAGCGCAGCCGGGCCAGGGCGCAGCGTTCGCGCTTGAGCGCGGCCGCTTCATCCGGGCCGAGGTGGCCCAGGCCGACCAGTGCTTCCAGGTCGCGCACGCCGAAGGCACGCAACGCCATCCAGCCCAGGGTATTGAGATCGCGCAGGCCGCCGGGGCCGTCCTTGATGTCCGGTTCCAGGTTGTCGGCGGTATCACCAAAGCGCTGATGGCGGGCCAGCAGCTCTTCACGCTTGGCGAGGAAAAACTCGCGCGGCGGCCACAGGCCGTCCACGTTCACCGCGGCCTTCAAGGCCGCGCGCGCGATGTCGTCGGCAACCACCGGGCGCGATTCGATCAGTGCGGTCAGCACGGTCTGGTCGGCGCTGGCCTGGGTGCACTCGGCCGGCGAACGCACCGCGTGACTCACGGGCAGGCCGCAATCCCACAGCAGCGCGAAAAAGCGCGCCAGCCCGGATTCGTGCCGCCGCTGCTGTTCCGGCGTACCCAGCACCAACACGTCGATATCCGAGCGCGGGAACAACTCACCGCGCCCATACCCACCGACGGCAAACAAGGCCAGTCCAGACCCGGCCGGCAGGCAGCGGTGCCACGCCAACCGGATCAGGTGGTCGGCCGCGCGGGCGCGCAACGCGAGCAGGCGCTCGATGTTGTCGCCCTGGTCGAAACGGCGGTACAGCCGTGCGTCGGTCTGTTGCAGCGACTGGCGCGCCAGCGCCGCCCAGTCCGGGTCGGCGACGGATTCGGCCGGCGCGTCCAGCATCGGGCTCGCCGGCAGCATGCTCAGACCTGCGATTCGCCGGGCGAGAGGGTCAGCACGTCGACGCCGGTCTCGGTGACCGCGACCATGTGCTCCCACTGCGCCGACAACTTGCGGTCCTTGGTGACCACGGTCCAGCCATCGGGCAGCACCTTGTTGTAGCGGGTGCCCTCATTGATCATCGGCTCGATGGTGAAGGTCATGCCCGGCTGCAGCACCAGGCCCTGGCCCGGACGACCGTAATGCACCACCTGCGGCTCGTCGTGGTAGACCTTGCCGATGCCATGGCCGCAGTACTCGCGCACCACGCTGAAGCGCTCGGATTCGGCATAGCTCTGGATCGCATGGCCGATGTCACCCAGCGTCGCGCCCGGCTTGACCGCGCGGATGCCGCGCCACATGGCTTCATAGGTCGCATCGACCAGGCGCTTGGCCATGACCGACGGCGTGCCCACGTAGTACATGCGGCTGGTATCGCCGTGCCAGCCATCCTTGATCACGGTGACATCGATGTTGACGATGTCGCCGTCCTTGAGGACCTTGGCGTCGCTGGGAATGCCGTGGCAGATCACGTTGTTGACCGACGTGCAGACCGTCTTGGGAAAGCCGCGGTAGCCGACATTGGCCGGCGTCGCCTTCTGCACATTGATGATGTGGTCATGGCAGATGCGGTCCAGCTCTTCGGTCGTCACGCCCGGCTTGACGTGGGGGGTGACGATGTCGAGCACTTCGCTGGCCAGACGGCCGGCGATGCGCATCAGTTCGATTTCCTCGGGGGTTTTCAGATTCACGCTCATGGCGCCCATTATCGCCGATCCGGGGCCAATCTGAACGGGATTGGATGGAACGCTGACAGCCGCGGTTTGGGCCCGGCCCCTGGCCAGCTAGCTGAACAAGCGTGATGCGTATCGCAAAACGCGACCTTGTGCCGAAGACGGCCATTGATTGGGTCCTATCTGCACGGTCCGATACAAGACAGGCGGCAGCCCGTCGGCGCCCCGCCTGCGCCTCTATAATGGCGGCGACGGCCATGCCCACCTGGCCGACCTCGTGTTCGTGGACGCCCACGGGCGTCGCCACCCGCTGATCGAGGGCCTGGCCGGCTATGTGCTGCCGCGCAGCGCCCGCAGCTGGGACCTGCCGCCGCGGCCGGCTACGTCGGCGGCCAGTTCCGGGCCCGGCTCAACGAGGCCGCCGATGCCCCGCTTGCCCCCGTGATTGCGCCTGCGCCCGGCACCGGGCTATAATCGACCGGATCCCTGCCGCCTTGGCGCGGGAACACGTCAACACCGGACGTCACCGGTGAATCCACACCTGCCGCCCATATCCGTGCCGGGGTGCTCCGCAAGGAGTTCGGTCACGGAAGCGACAGGGAAGCCAAACCCCGGAACCCCCCGCCTCACGGCGGACCGCCCAACTATTACCCGTGGCGGCCGGTTCCCTATCAGGAGTTACTGCAATGCCCCAGGTCACCATGCGTCAGATGCTGGAAGCCGGCGTCCATTTCGGCCACCAGACCCGTTACTGGAACCCCAAGATGGGCCAGTACATCTTCGGCGCCCGCGGCAAGATCCACATCATCAACCTGGAAAAGACCGTTCCGCTCTTCAATGACGCGATGAACTTCATTTCCAGCGTTGCGCAGAAGCGCGGCACCATCCTGTTCCTGGGCACCAAGCGCAGCGCCCGCGAGTCGATCCGTGAAGAAGCCGAGCGTTGCGGCATGCCGTTCATGAACCAGCGTTGGCTGGGCGGCACCCTGACCAACTTCCGTACCGTGAAGCAGTCGGTTGCCCGCCTGAAGGAACTGGAAGCCGGTGAGACCGACGGCAGCTTCGACAAGCTGGTCAAGCACGAAGTGCTGGGCCTGCGTCGCGAGCGCGACAAGCTGGAAGCTTCGCTGGGCGGCATCAAGGACATGAACCGTCTGCCGGACGCGATCTTCGTCATCGATATCGGCCACGAAGACATCGCCATCAAGGAAGCCAAGAAGCTCGGCATCCCGGTGATCGCTGTGGTCGATACCAACTACAACCCGGAACTGGTCGACTACGCGATCCCGGGCAACGACGACGCCATCCGTGCCGTGCAGCTGTACGCCCGCGCCGCTGCCGACGCCGTGCTGGAAGGCAAGGCTGCTGCGCCGCACGCTGCCACCGTCCGTGAAGAAGAGTTCAGCGAAGCCGCTGCTGGCGAAGAACCCAAGCCGGCCCGCCGCGCTCCGGCCAAGAAGGCTGCTGCTGCTCCGGCCGCCGACGCGCCGGCTGCTGGCGAAGCCCAGGCCTGATCCAGGCCCGCGGTGGGCGCAGCGCGCCCACCGCTCCTGTCCGCTGCCGATGGCGCGACGACAGGACACTGTCATACGGGCCGGCCACCATGCCGGCCCAACCCCTTTCTTTCGTGAGGAAATTCCGTGGAAATCACTGCTTCCCTGGTCAAGGAACTGCGCGAGCGCACTGGCGCCGGCATGATGGAGTGCAAGAAGGCACTCGTCGAAAACGGCGGCGACATCGACGCCTCGGCCGAATGGCTGCGCAAGTCCGGCCTGGCCAAGGCCGACAAGAAGGCTGACCGCGTGGCTGCCGAAGGCATCATCGTGGCGGCCCAGGACGGCGGCAAGGCCGTGCTGGTCGAAGTCAACTCGGAAACCGACTTCGTCGCCAAGGACAGCAACTTCCTGGACTTCACCAAGGCTGTTGCTGCCACCGCGCTGAGCTCGGGCGCTGCCGACATCGACACCCTGAAGGCCGCCAAGCTGCCGTCCGGCGAGACGATCGAAGAAGCCCGCGCCGCCGTCATCGCCAAGGTTGGCGAGAAGGTCGACGTGCGTCGCATCGTGCGCCTGGAATCGACCAACAACGTCGCTGCCTACGTGCACGGCGGCCGCATCGGCGTGCTGGTCGAGCTGGCCGGTGGCAACGAAGAGCTGGCCCGTGGCCTGGCCATGCACGTGGCTGCCATGAACCCGCCGCACAACAAGGCCGCCGATGTGCCGGCCGAGTTCGTTGCCAAGGAAAAGGAAATCGAACTGGCCAAGATGTCCGACAAGGACAAGTCCAAGCCGGCCGATATCCTGGAAAAGATCATCAGCGGCAAGATCGCCAAGATCGTCAACGAAGTGACCCTGTACGGCCAGCCGTACGTGCTGGACACCAACCAGTCGGTCGAGCAGGTCCTCAAGGCCGTCGGCGCCGACGTGGTCGGCTTCCAGCGTCTGGCGGTCGGCGAAGGCATCGAGAAGGTGGTGGAAGACTACGCCGCCGAAGTGATGAAGCAGGCCGGCCTGGCCTGATCTTCACCGCTCGAATGTGTTACGAAAGAAGCCGCGGACTCCGCGGCTTCTTTTTTTTGTCCACTGGCTTTGCTTTGTGTGCCGGATCAGGACAATACTCCCAAACCGATCTGCCGCGTCAACGCAAGAAATCAAGGACGAAACTGTGATGCACCTCAGGTATTCTTGCCCCAACATACTGACAACCCCGCCATGCCTCCCGAGCTGACAGCCGCCCTGGCGCTCTGCCGCAACCTGCCCTCCCCGCCCGGTATTGCCCTGCGCATCATCGAACTGGCGCAGGATCCGGAAGCGGACATCACCACCGCCGCCGACATCATCGCCATCGACATGGCGTTGAGTGCCCGCATGCTGCGCATCGCCAATTCGCCGCTGTATGCCAGCCGCCGCCGGATCGAGAATCTCGGCCAGGCGCTGACGATGCTCGGCCTGAATGCCACGGTCAGCCTGGCCCTCGGCTTCACCGTGACCCAGAACCTGACCGCCGCCGGCGACGGCCAGGACCTGCGCGAGCGCGCGTGGCGCCGCAGCATCCTCAGCGCCCTGGCCGCCAGCCTGCTGGGGCAGGCGCGCGGCCTGCGCAAAGCCGAAGAGCTGATGCTGGCCGGCCTGCTGCAGGATATCGGCGTACTGGCACTGGCCCAGGCGCAACCGGACACCTACCTGCCGCTGCTGCGCCAGGCCACCGACAACGGCGCGCTGGTCGCCCTGGAGCGCGAACACCTGCAGTGCAGCCACGCCGACGTCGGCGCGTGGGTCGCCGAGGAATGGGGCCTGCCGCGCTACCTGGTGGACAGCATCGCGCACAGCGAATCGCCCGCCACCGGCGATGACAATTTCCAGAACTGCGTCGCCCTGTCCGGCGCGGTGGCCGATATCTGGCTCGGCACCGATGCCGATGCCGCGCGCGAGCACGCCCTGCAGCAGGTGCATGACACGCTCGGCCTGGACAGCGCCCAGTTCGACCAGGTCCTGGCCCGCATCGGTGAATCGCTGCCGGACATCAGCACCCTGTTCGAGACCCCGCTGTTCTCGCCCTCGCGCGTGCAGCAGCTGATCGACCATGCCCAGGAGCTGGCCACCCTGCGCAACCTGCGCGAGATGCAGGACGCCGCCCTGGCCCGCAAGCGGGCGGATGAATTCGAAGCGCGCGCCAACCGGCTGGCCGAGCAGGCGCACCGTGACGCCCTGACCGGCGTGCTCAACCGCCGCCAGCTGGAAGCCGTGCTCGAGCAGGAATTCCTGCGCGCCACCCGGCATGGCTGGCCGCTTTCGGTCGCCTTCATCGACCTGGACGACTTCAAGAAGATCAACGACGCCCATGGCCACCTGATGGGTGACCAGGTGCTGCGCATGTTCGCCACGAAGCTGCAGGAGCAGCTGCGCAACAGCGACACGGTGGCCCGCTTCGGCGGCGAGGAATTCATCGCGCTGCTGCCCAACACCACCGAGCCGGTCGCGCTGGAAGTGGTGCGCCGGGTGCTGGCCAGCATCGTCAACACGCCGATGGCCGAAGTCGCCAGCGGCCCGCTGTTCGTGACCTTCTCGGCAGGCGTGGCGACCCAGGGGGGCTATGAGCGTTTCGCCGATGTCCAGGATCTGCTCAAGGCCGCCGACGACGTGCTGTACCGCTCCAAGAACCTGGGCCGCAACCGGGTCATCGCGCGTTCGCCCAGCACCGCACCGGCCTGAGCGTTACCCCCGCGCGGGGCCGTCATCACGGCCCCCACAGCGCCCCCATGCGCCGCACCGCAGCAAATTTATGCTGCCCGATGGCCCGGCTTCCAGTAGAATCCGGGCGTTTTCCACGCACCCAGAGATCGCCATGTCAAAGCTCGCCTATCGCCGCATCCTGTTGAAAGTTTCCGGGGAGGCGCTGATGGGAGACGAGGACTACGGCATCGACCCCAAGGTGATCCACCGCCTCGCCCGTGAGGTGATGGAAGCCCAGGCGGCCGGCGCCGAAGTGGCCCTGGTGATCGGCGGCGGCAACATCTTCCGCGGCGCCGGGCTGGCCGCAGGCGGCATGGACCGGGTCACCGGCGACCAGATGGGCATGCTCGCCACCGTGATCAACGCGCTGGCCATGCAGGACGCCCTGGAAAAGCTGGGCGCCAAGGCCCGCGTGATGAGCGCGATCAAGATCAACGACGTCTGCGAGGATTACATCCGCCGCCGCGCCATCCGCCACCTGGAAAAGGGCCGCCTGGTGATCTTCGCCGCCGGCGTCGGCAGCCCGTTCTTCACCACCGATTCCGGCGCTGCCCTGCGCGCGATCGAGATCGGCGCGGACCTGCTGCTGAAGGCCACCAAGGTCGACGGCGTGTACGACAAGGACCCGAACAAGTACAGCGACGCGGTCCGTTTCGACAGCCTGACCTACGACGAAGTGATCCGCCGGGGCCTGGAAGTGATGGATACCGCCGCCTTCGCGCTGGCCCGCGACAGCGACCTGCCGCTGCGCGTGTTCGACATGGGCCAGCCGGGCGAGCTGCTCAAGATCCTGCACGGCGACAACATCGGCACCCTGGTCCAGGGCCGCGACAACGCCTGAGCCTGAGCGGCGCCCCACGCCGGGCGCCCTGAACGGCCCGGAAAGGGTCGGTATTCGCCTATAATCGCCCGATTCCCAGTTACATCCAGGATTCGGGCGATGCTCAACGAAATCAAGCAGGACGCGCAGACGCGCATGGCAAAGAGCATCGATGCTCTGAAGCACACCCTCACCTCCATCCGCACCGGCCGTGCTTCCCCGGCCCTGCTGGACCGCATCACCGTCAAGGCCTACGGCACCGACACCCCCCTGAACCAGGTCGCCTCGATCAGCGTTTCCGAGGGCCACTCGCTGGTCATCACGCTGTTCGACAAGGGCATGATCAAGGACGTCGAGAAGGCGATCTACGCCTCCGATCTGGGCCTGACCCCGAACGTGGCCGGCACCGTCATTCGCCTGAACCTGCCGCCGCCGACCGAAGAGCGCCGCAAGGAGCTGGGCAAGCAGGTCCAGAAGGAAGGCGAAGGCGCCAAGATCGCCATCCGCAACATCCGCCAGGACGCCAACAAGGCGATCGCCAACCTGATCAAGGACAAGGCGATCAGCGAAGACGACAAGAAGCGCGGCGAAGATGACATCCAGAAGCTGACCGACAAGTCCATCAAGGACGTCGACAGTGTGGTCGCCGAGAAAGAAAAGGAACTGATGGCGGTCTGAGCCCCATGTCCCAGGCCCCGACCAGCGGCACTGCCGCGCCCATGCCGCGCCACGTCGCCATCATCATGGATGGCAACGGGCGTTGGGCACAGAAGCGTCGTCGCCCGCGCGTGATCGGCCATCGTGCCGGCGCGCGCGCGGTCAACCGCACCATCGATTTCTGCCTCGACAACGGCATCGCCGCATTGACCCTGTTCGCCTTCTCCAGTGAAAACTGGGGCCGGCCGACCGATGAGGTCGATGCGTTGATGAAGCTGTTCCTCAATGCGCTCGACCGCGAAGTGGACGAGCTGCATCGCCGTGGCGTGCGCGTGCGTTTCATCGGCGAGCGCGAGCGCTTCGGCGCCGGGCTGGTCAGCCGCATGCAGCTGGCCGAGCAACGCACCGCCGACAACCGTGCGATGACCCTGAGCATCGCCGCCAGCTATGGTGGCCGCCAGGACATTGCCCGCGCCGCTCGCGAACTGGCCGCCGAGGTCGCGGCCGGCCGCCTGCTGCCCGAGCAGATCGACGAAGCGATGCTGAGCAGCCGCGTGGCCCTGGCAGACCTGCCGCCGCCGGACCTGTTCATCCGCACCGGTGGCGACACCCGCATCAGCAATTTCCTGCTCTGGCAGCTGGCTTACACCGAACTGTGGTTCACCGACGTACTGTGGCCCGAGTTCGACGCCGCCGTCCTGCAGCAGGCGATCGACGCCTATGCTTCGCGTGAACGCCGTTTCGGCCTGACCAGCGCCCAGATCGCCGCCTTGGCCACCGAGACCTCTTCCCCATGACCAAGACCCGAGTCATCGCCGCGCTGATCATGGCGCCGGTCGCCATCCTCGCCATCCTGATGCTGCCGACCCAGTGGCTGGCCGCTGCCGCTGCCGCGGTGTTCCTGATCGGCCTGTGGGAATGGC
Organism: Stenotrophomonas sp. HMSC10F06; assembly: GCF_001807865.1. NCBI lineage: Bacteria > Pseudomonadati > Pseudomonadota > Gammaproteobacteria > Lysobacterales > Lysobacteraceae > Stenotrophomonas > Stenotrophomonas sp. HMSC10F06. The sequence goes on from NZ_KV791297.1 coordinate 13,593, forward strand.
TGAAGCTGGCCGACGTGGAAGACACCCTGGCCCGCACCATCCTGCTGGTGCTGAACCTGGTGCTGATGGTGCTGATCGTGTGGGCCGATGCCGGCTCGCTGGTGCTGTACCAGATCGCCGCGCTGGTCGGCATCGGGTGGTGGTTGCTAGCCCTGCTGTGGCTGCGCTTCTTCAACTTCGGCGCCAGCCCCAGCAGCCCGGCGCGTGCCCTCAAGCTGCTCGCCGGCACCCTGGCGATCGTGCCGGCCTGGGCATCGCTGGTGCTGATCCATGCCAGTGGCGAGAACGGCCACCTGTGGCTGCTGACCGCGCTGGCCGTGGTCTGGGCCGCCGATTCGGGCGCCTATTTCGCCGGCCGCACCTTCGGCCGCACCAAGCTCGCCCCGCGGATCAGCCCCAACAAGACCTGGGAAGGTCTCGGCGGCGGCATGGTCGCCGGCCTGATCGTGGCCCTGGGCTTCGGCTGGCTGGCCGGGATCGACAGCGGCCACCTGATCGGCCTGATCATCACCGCCGTGGTGACCGTGTTCGCCTCGGTGCTGGGCGACCTGTACGAAAGCCTGATCAAGCGCCACGCCGGTGCCAAGGACTCGGGCCACATCATCCCGGGCCATGGCGGCGTGCTCGATCGTATCGACGGCGTCCTTGCCGCCCTGCCGGTGTTCGCACTCGGCAAGGAAATCTTCGGGTTCTAACCATGGCCAGCGCTTCCGCCCCCCGCCAGGTCGCCGTGTTCGGCGCCACCGGTTCGATCGGCGCATCCGCGCTGGACGTGATCGCACGCCATCCGGACCGCTACCAGGTCACCGTGCTCGCCGCCGGCCGCCAGGTCGATGCGCTGGTTGCCCTGTGCGCCCTGCATCGCCCGGCCCATGCCGTGATCGCCGATGAATCGCGGTACGCCGCCCTGCGCGACGGCCTGCGTGACGCCGGCCTGGCCACCCAGGCCCATGCCGGCGCCGGGGCGCTGGACCAGCTGGCCGCCAGCGATGTCTGCGACACGCTGGTCGCGGCGATCGTCGGCGCGGCCGGACTGTCCTCGACCCTGGCCGCCGCCGCGGCCGGCAAGCGGATCCTGCTGGCCAACAAGGAATCGCTGGTGCTGGCCGGCGAGCTGCTGATGCGCCAGGCCGCTGCCGCCGGGGCCGAGATCATCCCGATCGACAGCGAGCACAGCGCGATCTTCCAGTGCCTGCGTTCGCGCGATGCCAGCCTGGACGGTGCCGGCGTGCGCCGGATCATCCTGACCGCCTCCGGGGGCCCGTTCCGTGGCCGTACCCGCGAACAGCTGGCCCAGGTCACCCCGGCCCAGGCCGTGGCCCATCCGAAGTGGTCGATGGGCCCGAAGATCTCGGTCGATTCGGCGACGTTGATGAACAAAGGGCTGGAAGTCATCGAAGCCCACCACCTGTTCGGCGTCCCGGGCGAGCGTATTGACGTCCTGGTCCACCCGCAGAGCCTGGTGCATTCGCTGGTCGAGTTCGTCGACGGCTCGACCCTGGCCCAGATGGGCCTGCCGGACATGCGCACCACCCTGGCTGTCGGCCTGGGCTGGCCGCAGCGGATCGAATCCGGGGTCGGCGGGCTGGACCTGCTGACCCAGGGCCGGCTGGATTTCGAAGCCCCGGACACCGAGGCGTTCCCCTGCCTGAAGCTCGCCTGGCAGGCCATGGCCGCCGGCGGGACCGCCCCGGCGATCCTCAATGCCGCCAACGAAGTCGCGGTTTCAGCGTTTCTTCAGGGGCGGGCAGCTTTCCTTGCCATTCCAGCGCTGGTCGCTAACGCTCTGTCAACACTGTCGAGCGAGTCCGCCGATACACTGGAGGGCCTGCTGACCGCCGATCAGCGCGCCCGCCAGATCACCCAAGCCGCCATCGACCACGCCTGAATGCCCCACACGCCCCCTTACAGTGCTGATCACCATGGGTGATTTCATCGGATCCGTCTGGTGGATGATCGTCAGCCTTGGCCTGCTGGTGACGTTCCACGAGTTCGGTCACTACTGGGTCGCCCGCCGCTGCGGGATCAAGGTGCTGCGCTTCTCTGTCGGTTTCGGCAAGCCGCTGTGGTCGCGGCGCAACCGCGCGGGCACCGAATTCGCGATCGCCGCCATTCCACTGGGTGGCTACGTGAAGATGCTGGACGAGCGCGAGGTCGAGGTACATCCCGCCGAGCGCGGCCAGGCCTTCAACCACAAGACCGTGTGGCAGCGGATCGCGGTGGTCGCCGCCGGTCCGGCCGCCAACCTGATCCTGTGCATCGCCCTGCTGTGGGCGATGTTCGTGATCGGCAAACAGGATTACTCGGCCACCATCGGCCGCACCACCGGCATGGCCCAGACCGCTGGCCTGCAGGCCGGCGACCGTGTGGTCAAGGTCGATGGCCGCAGCGTGGCCACCGCCGGCGAGGCCAGCATGGCGCTGACCACCGCGGCGATGGATCGTCACGATGCCAAGGTCGAGGTCCTCGACGGTCTGGACCAGGTGCGGACCCGCACCCTGCCGCTGTCGCAGCTGCCGGCCGGCTTCGATGAACGCCGCGTGCCCCAGCTGACCGGGTTGAGCTGGCAGTTCTGGCTGCAGCCGGCGCTGGTGGACAAGGTCCTGCCCGACGCAGCCGCCCAGGGCGTGCTGGTGCCGGGCGACCTGATCGTGGCCGTGGACGGCCAGCGTATCGAAGGTGCCGACCAGGTGCCGGCGCAGATCGCCGCGCTCGGCCAGCGTGGCGGCCCCGGCATGATCGACGTCCTGCGCGGCGGCGAGCGGCTGGCGCTGGAGATCACCCCCCGCCAGGGCGTGGACGGCCGTGGCCAGCCGACCTGGCAGATCGGCATCGGTTTCCCGGAGACCCACGCCCCGTCCTACGACGCCGAACTCAAGTTCGGGCCGTTTGCGGCAGTGCCCGTGGCCCTGCGCGAAACCGCCCGGATGGCGGGCGATTCACTGGGGATGATGCGCCGCATCGTCACCGGCAACGCCTCGCTGCAGAACATCTCCGGCCCGGTCACCATTGCCCGGGTCGCCAATGTCTCGGCCAAACGTGGCCTGGACTGGTTCCTGTATTTCCTGGCCCTGCTGTCGCTGAGCCTGTGCATCATCAACCTGTTGCCCATCCCCATCTTGGACGGCGGGCACCTGCTGTATTACCTTATCGAGTTGGTCAAGGGCAGCCCGCTGAGCGAGCGCGCCATGGCTGCCGGGCAGTATGTGGGCCTGGCGCTGCTGGCCGGGCTGATGGGATTGGCGTTCTACAACGACATCCTCGGCCTGGTCCCGCGATGAACTTTTTTCCTTTTGTCGTCGTCTTATGCGCCGGCATCCCGCAATGTTGAAATCGACTCCAACCGGACGTGACATGACGCGACTCCCCAATCGCCGCCTGCTGGCCCTCGCACTCGTTGCCGGTTTCGGCGCGCCCGCCCTGGCGCAGGCAGCCGAGCCCTTCACCGTCAGCGACATCCGCGTGGATGGTCTGCAGCGCATCACCTCCGGTACCGTGTTCACCTACCTGCCGGTGGAACGTGGCGACACCATCACCGACAACAAGGTCGGTGAAACCATCCGTGCGCTGTACAAGACCGGCTTCTTCGAAGACGTCCAGCTCAACCGCCAGGGCGACATCCTCGTGGTCACGGTCAAGGAACGCCCGGCGATCAACAAGTTGACCGTCACCGGCAACAAGGACATCAAGAGCGACCAGCTGCTCAAGGGCCTGAGCGACATCGGCCTGACCGAGGGCGGCACCTTCGACCGCCTGAGCCTGGACCGCGTGACCCAGGAACTGCGCCGCCAGTACAACGACCGTGGCAAGTACAACGTGGACATCACCCCGACGGTGAGCCCGCTGGACCGCAACCGCGTGGACATCGCCATCGCGATCAAGGAAGGCAAGGCCGCCAAGATCCAGCACGTCAACCTGGTCGGCACCGAGAAGTTCCCCGCCAAGGACATCCTGGAAACCTGGGAATCCAAGGAGCACAACTGGGCCTCGTGGTACCGCCGCGATGACCAGTACTCCAAGGAAAAGCTGTCCGGCGACCTGGAAAAGCTCAACGGCTGGTACCTGGACCGCGGCTACGTGGATTTCAGCATCGATTCCACCCAGGTCTCGATCAGCCCGGACAAGCGCGACATGTTCATCACCGCCGGCGTGACCGAGGGTGAGCAGTACAAGATCTCCGAGATCAAGGTCACCGGCGACACCATCCTGCCGCAGGAAGATGTCGAGCGCATGGTGATCCAGAAGTCCGGCGACACGTTCTCGCGTGCGCTGCTGGAATTCAGCTCGGACCAGATCACCAATTCGCTGTCCAACATCGGCTACGCCTTCGCCAAGGTGAACCCGATCCCGACCAGCAACCGTGCCGACCGCACGGTGGCCATCAACATGCAGGTCGTTCCCGGCCCGCGCGTGTCGGTGCGCCGCATCACCTTCAAGGGCAACACCCGCACCTCCGACGAAGTGCTGCGTCGTGAAATGCGCCAGTTCGAGAACAGCTGGTACTCCCAGGCTGCGATCGACCGCTCCAAGATCCGCCTGCAGCGCCTGGGCTACTTCGAATCGGTGGACGTGGAAACGCCGCCGGTCACCGGCAGCAACGACCAGGTCGACGTGGTCTACAACGTCAAGGAAACCACCTCGGGCAGCTTCGTGTTCGGCCTGGGCTATTCGCAGTCCTACGGCATGACCACCTCGGTGCAGCTGTCGCAGAACAACTTCCTCGGCGGCGGCAACCGCGTGTCGGTCGAAGCCTCGCGCAGCAGCTACCTGCAGCGCTACGGCTTCAGCTACACCAACCCGTACTTCACCGATGACGGCGTCTCGCTGGGCTACAACCTGTCCTGGCGCGAACTGGATTACTCCGACTTCAACACCGCGCAGTACAACAGCACCAACGGTGCCGCGCAGGTGGTGTTCGGCGTGCCGATCACCGAGAACGACACCGTCTCGCTGATGGTGGGCATCGACAGCAACCAGATCACCACCTACCAAGGCTCGACCCCGCAGGCGATCATCGATTACATCGACGCCATCGGCCAGCGCACGTTCCATTCTTGGCGCACCGAGCTGGGCTGGGCGCGCGATACCCGCAACGACTACTTCATGCCGACCCGCGGTACCTACCAGCGCGTGGGCCTGGAAACCACGCTGCCGGGCTCGACCGTCGAGTACTACAAGCTGAACTACCAGTTCTCCAAGTACTGGCCGATCATCCCGCAGCTGGTCATCAACACCCGCGCCGAAGTCGGCTACGGCGACAGCTACGGCAATGACACCACCCGCGTGATCACCAACCCGGATGGCAGCACCCGCGTGGTGACCGCCTCGGGCCTGCCGTTCTACGAGAACTTCTACGCCGGTGGTACCAACTCGGTGCGCGGCTTCGAGGACAACACCCTCGGCCCGCGTTCGGAACCGACCCTGAGCTACAACCGCGGCCAGCCGCTGGGTGGCTCGCTGAAGACCGTCGGTTCGGTCGAAGCCTACTTCCCGCGCCTGTTCGACAGCCCCTCGGCCCGCATCTCGGCCTTCGTGGACTTCGGCAACGTCTACAACGGCGTGGACAACTTCAAGGCCAACGAACTGCGCGTCTCCACCGGTGTGGCCCTGCTGTGGCGCGCCCCGGTCGGCCCGATCTCGATCAGCTACGCCTTCCCGCTCAAGAAGGAAGACGGCGACGAAGTCGAGCGTCTGCAATTTACGTTCGGCGGCCAGTTCTGACCGCCTAACGTGAATTGCCCAAGGTTTGCGCAGCAAACCTTGGGGCCCAACGATTCCTCCTATCCCCCGCGCCGTCGGCGCGGCCCCCTTGACAGAAGGGGGCCTCTCCACCAGACGCGGTACGCATTCGCCGGGCTTTGCCCGGCGTTTTCGTTTTGGCGCTGGGAGCGATCATGGCTCCGTGCCGATCGGGGTTCGAACCGATCATGGATCGGTGCCGCTTTGGGGTGGCACTGGTCGTTCGATGCCGCTCTGGGTAGGTGCCGACCGTTGGTCGGCACGAACGTCCGGGATCAATGCGAGCCGGCCAGCGGCCGGCACTACCCTGCCGCGCGCGGGTTGAACCATCGGGGTCCGTGGGGGCTGTCCGCCACGGAGCCGCGCGATCGCCCCGGATGCGCCGGGCCGCAACAAACCGCCCACCACACCCCGGAACCCCCGCCCCGCATGACCGTTTCGGCATCACACGGTAAACTCCCCCGGTGAACACTCCTACCTATACCGCCCAGCAACTCGCCGAGCAGTTTGGCCTGCAGGTCCATGGTGATGGCAGCACCGCCATCCATGGCGTGGCTACGCTCGCCCATGCCGGCCCCGGCCAGCTCACCTTCCTGGCCAACCCGCGCTACCGCGCGCAGCTGGCCGACAGCCAGGCCGCCATCGTCGTGCTGCGTGCCGAGGATGCCGAGGCCGCGCCCGGCGCCGCCCTGGTCGCCAAGGACCCGTACACCACCTTCGCCAAGATCGCCGCGCTGTTCGACATCGCACCGCCGCGCGCGCCGGGCATCCACCCCAGCGCCTGCATCGATCCGGACGCCCAGGTCGCCGCCAGCGCCCACATCGGCCCGTTCGTCACCATCGGTGCCCGCAGCGTGGTCGGTGAGAACTGCATCGTCGGCCCCGGCAGCGTGATCGGCGAAGACTGCACCCTGGAGACAGGCTGCGAGCTGATCGCCCGCGTGACCCTGGTCACCCGCGTGAAGCTCGGCAAGCGCGTGCGCATCCATCCCGGCGCCGTGCTCGGTGCCGACGGCTTCGGCCTGGCCATGGATGCCGGCCACTGGATCAAGGTGCCCCAGCTGGGTGGCGTACGCATCGGCGACGACTGCGAGATCGGCGCCAACACCTGCGTCGACCGCGGCGCGCTGGAAGACACCGTGCTGGAAAATGACGTGCGCCTGGACAACCTCGTCCAGATCGCCCACAACGTCCAGATCGGCGCCCACTCGGCCATCGCCGGCTGCACCGGCATCGCCGGCAGCGCCAAGATCGGCCGTTACTGCCTGCTGGGCGGCGCCGTCGGCGTCGTCGGTCACCTCGAAATCTGCGACAAGGTCGTCATCACCGGCAAATCGGTGGTGCGCAACTCCATTCATGAGCCGGGCGAGTACTCCTCCGGCACCCCACTGACCGACAACCGCACGTGGCGCAAGAATGCCGCGCGCTTCAAGCAGCTCGATGCGCTCGCCCGGCGCATCCTGTCTGTGAGCAAGGAGAAGGAATGAGCAACAACCAGAATCTGCCGGACATCAACCAGATCCAGCAGTTGATCCCGCACCGCTATCCGTTCCTGCTGGTGGACAAGGTGATCTCGCTCGATTTCGAGAACCGGAAGATCGTCGCCACCAAGAACGTCAGCATCAACGAGCCGTTCTTCCAGGGCCACTTCCCGGGCCAGCCGATCATGCCCGGCGTGCTGATCATCGAAGCCATGGCCCAGGCCGGCGGCGTGCTCACCCAGCTCACCCTTGGCCGCGATGCGCAGTCCAAATTGTTCTACATGGTCAAGGTGGACAAGGCCCGTTTCAGCAAGCAGGTCGTGCCCGGCGATGTGCTGGAAATGCACGTGGAGATCAAGCGCGTGATCCGCAACATGGCGGTGTACGACTGCGTGGCCAAGGTCGATGGCGAGATCGTCGCCTGCGCCGAAGTGCTGTGCGCCGGCACCCGCGAATGATCCTGGCAGGAGAACTGCAATGAGTGACAACGCCCCTCTCATCCACCCCACCGCGGTCATCGACCCGTCGGCGACGCTGGCTGCGGATGTGCGCGTGGGTGCGTTCTGCCTGATCGGTGCGGACGTGGAGATCGGTGCCGGTACCGAGATCGGTCCGCACTGCTCGATCCATGGCCCGACCCGGATCGGCCGCAACAACCGCTTCATCGGCCATGCCGCGATCGGTGGCGAGCCGCAGGACAAGAAGTACAAAGGCGAGCGCACCGAACTGGTGATCGGCGATGACAACGTCATCCGCGAATTCGTCACCATCAACCGTGGCACCGCCGGTGGCGGCGGCATCACCACGGTCGGCAACGACAACTGGATGCTGGCCTATACCCACGTGGCGCATGACTGCCACGTCGGCAACCACTGCGTGTTCTCCAACAACACCACGCTGGCCGGCCACGTCACCGTGGGCGACTACGTGATCATCAGCGGCTTCGCCGGTGCCCACCAGTTCTGCCGCATCGGTGCCCACGCCTTCCTCGGCATGGGTGCGCTGACCAACGGCGACGTGCCGCCGTTCACCATGGTTGGCAGCGACAGCCTGGGCCGCCCGCGCGGCATCAACAGCGAAGGCCTCAAGCGCCGTGGTTTCGACGCCGAACGCATCGCCAGCATCAAGCGCGCCTACCGCACGCTGTACGTGGCCGGCCTGCCGCTGGCCGAAGCCAAGGTGCAGCTGGCCGAACAGGCCAGCCACAGCGCCGATGTGAAGGACCTGCTGGACTTCATCGAAAGCGCCGAGAGGCCCCTGCTGCGATGACGGGTCCAGGCGGGCACACCCCGGGCATCACGACCGCCGAGATCATTCCGCTCGCTGCGATGGCGACCAGCGTCGAACAGACGCTGGCCGTGCGCACCTCCGACCGGCCGGTGCGGATCGCCCTGGTGGCCGGCGAAGCCTCCGGCGACCTGCTCGGTGCCGGCCTGGTCCGCGAGCTGCGCCTGCGCTTCCCGAACGCCGAGTTCGCCGGCATCGGCGGCGATGCCATGCGCAGCGCCGGCTGCCAGACCTGGTTCGATGCCAGCGAACTGGCGGTGATGGGGCTGACCGAAATCCTGCGCCACCTGCCGCGTCTGCTCAAACTGCGCCGCGAGTTCCGCGCGCGTGCGCTGGAGTGGCAGCCGGACGTGTTCATCGGCATCGACGCACCGGACTTCAACCTCGGCGTCGAGCGCTGGCTGAAGGACCGCGGCATCCGCACCGTCCATTACGTCAGCCCTTCCGTCTGGGCCTGGCGTGAGAAGCGGGCCGAGAAGATCGGGGCCAGCGCCGACCTGGTGCTGTGCCTGTTCCCGATGGAACCACCGATCTACGCCAAGCACGGCATCGACGCCCGCTTCGTGGGCCACCCGATGGCCGATGACATCCCGCTGCACAATGATCGCGAACAGGCGCGTGCCGAGCTCGGCCTGCCCTCCAATGCCAAGGTGCTGGCGGTCCTGCCGGGCAGCCGCCTGGGCGAGATCGGCAAGCTCGGCGAGCCGTTCTTCGAAGCCGCCTGGCAGGTCTCCGAACGCATTCCGGGCCTGCACGTGGTGGTGCCGGCGGCCAACGCCGCCTGCCGCCAGCTGATCAGCGAACAGCTCTCCGCCTCGGCCCTGCCGGTCGCCCATTCGCACCTGCTCGACGGCAACGCGCGAACCGCGATGATCGCCGCCGACGTGGTCGTGCTCGCGTCCGGTACCGCCACCCTGGAGACGATGCTGGTCAAGCGCCCGATGGTGGTCGGCTACCGCGTGGCCGAACTCACCTACCGCATCGTCAAAGCGCTGGGCCTGCTCAAGGTTGACCGCTTCGCCCTGCCCAACATCCTGGCCGGCAAGGACCTTGCCCCGGAACTGATGCAGCACGACTGCACGCCGGACAAACTGGCCGCCGCGATCCTGCAGTGGTTCGACCACCCCCAGCGCGTGATCGACCTGCACGACACCTACGAACGCCTGCACCTGCAACTGCGCCGCGATGCCTCCGCACGCGCCGCCGACGCGGTGACCGACCTGCTCGAACGCGGCCCCAACGGCGGTCGCGCCGCATGAGCCGTCGCCACGCCGCTGCCGCCTCGCTGGCCCTGTTCGACGGCGCCGCCCTGGCCACCGTCGCCCCGCGCTACGTGGCCGGCGTGGATGAAGCCGGCCGCGGCCCCCTGGCCGGCCCGGTCGCCGTCGCCGCCGTAGTGTTCTGCCCCGACCGACCGCGCCTGAACGGCCTGGACGACTCCAAGCAGCTCACCGCTGCCCGCCGCGACCAGCTCTACGACAAGATCCTGGACCGCGCCCTGGCCTGGCACGTGGTGATGGTGGACGTCGGCGAAATCGACACGCTCAACATCTACCAGGCCACGATGCTCGGCATGCGCCGGGCCGTCGAAGGCGTCGCCCACGTCGCCCAGTTCGCCCGCATCGACGGCAACGTGGTCCCCAAGGGCCTGCCCTGCCCGGCCCAGGCGTTGATCGGCGGCGATGCCCTGGACCGCGCCATCATGGCCGCCTCGATCCTGGCCAAAGTCAGCCGCGACCGCTTCATGCAGCGCCTGCACGACGCCCATCCGGAATACGGCTTCGACCAGCACAAGGGCTACGGCACCCCGGCCCACCTCGCCGCCCTGCGCAGCCACGGCCCCTGCCCCCAGCACCGGCGCAGCTTCGCCCCCGTGCGCGCGTGCCTGGAACCTGCGCTGAGCAGCCTCCCCGCCTGAGCGCTGCCATGGCCGGACGGCACCCGGCACCACAGCGCTGGACATACGGGGGTTGCCCGCCACCGCGCATCGGCCAGCGGTGGCGTCGGATGCCCCGGCAAACCTGAACCCCAGCGCCCGCGCGCGCCCCCGCAACACCCCTGTCAAGCCTTGTTAGCGTCCACCACCACCGCTACCCTGACCGGGCATCACATTGGTTCGGCATGTCCACTTCCCGTTTCGTACATCTCCACGTCCACACCGAATTTTCGCTGGCGGATTCGACCATCCGTGTCCCGGCGAAGCCGGATCAGGCTGACCCGAAAAAAGCCAAGCAGGCCAACCTGCTCAGCCGCGCGGTCGAACTGAAGCTGCCTGCACTGGCAGTGACGGATCTCAACAACCTGTTCGCGCTGGTCAAGTTCTACAAAGCCGCCGAAACCGTGGGCATCAAGCCCATCGCCGGCGCGGACATCATGATCGCCGAAGAAGGCATGACGCCCTGGCGCATGACCCTGCTCTGCCGCGACCGCGAAGGCTACCTCAGCCTCTCCAGGCTGCTCACCCGCGCCTGGATGGAAGGCCACCGCCCCGAAGGCGGCGTCGCTGTGCACCCGGAGTGGCTCAAAGCCGGCTGCCACAACCTGTTTGCACTGGCCGGCCGCGACAGCCTTGCCGGCCGCCTGGCCGGCGATGGCCGCCATGACCTGGCCGAGCAGCAACTGGCCGACTGGCAGCGCGTGTTCGGTGATGGCCTGCACCTGGAGCTGACCCGTACCGGCCGCGACGGCGAAGAAGCCTTCAACCAGTTCGCCCTGCAGGCCGCCGGCCAGCGCGGCCTGCCGGTGATCGCCAGCAACGATGTGCGCTTCCTGCAGCCGGAAGACTTCAACGCCCACGAAGCCCGCGTGTGCATCTCCTCCGGCCGCGTGCTGGACGACCCCAAGCGCCCGCGCGACTACAGCGACCAGCAGTACCTGAAGTCCGCCGAGGACATGTGCGCGCTGTTTGCCGACATCCCCGACGCGATCGACAACACGCTCGCGCTGGCCGAGCGCTGCAACATCGAAATGCGCCTGGGCACCTACTTCCTGCCCAACTACCCGGTGCCCGAGGACGAAACCCTCGACAGCTGGATCTGCAGCGAATCGCGCAAGGGCCTGGAAGCGCGCCTCGAAAAGAATCCGCTGGCGCCGGGCAAGACCCGCGCCGATTATTTCGAGCGCCTCGAGTTCGAACTGGCCACCATCATCAAGATGGGCTTCCCCGGCTACTTCCTGATCGTGGCCGACTTCATCCAGTGGGGAAAGAACCAGGGCATTCCGATCGGCCCCGGCCGCGGTTCCGGTGCCGGCTCGCTGGTCGCCTGGGCGCTGCAGATCACCGATCTGGATCCGATCCCTTACAACCTGCTGTTCGAGCGCTTCCTCAACCCCGAACGCGTGTCGATGCCCGACTTCGACATCGACTTCTGCATGGACCGCCGCGACGAGGTCATCGACTACGTCGCGCGTAAATACGGGCGTGACCGGGTCAGCCAGATCATCACCTACGGCACCATGGCGGCCAAGGCCGTGGTGCGCGATTCCGGCCGCGTGCTCGGCTTCCCGTACGGCCTGGTCGACGGCGTTTCCAAGCTGATCCCGAACATCCTGGGCATCTCGCTCAAGGATGCGATGGGCGAAGGCAAGGATTCGGAAATGGCCTCGCCGGAGCTGATCCAGCGCTACCAGAACGAAGATGATGTCCGCGATCTGATCGACCTGGCACGCCAGCTCGAAGACCTCACCCGCAACGCCGGCAAGCACGCCGGCGGCGTGGTGATCGCGCCCGAGCCGCTGGCCGAATTCTGCCCGCTGTTCGCCGAACATGACGAAGGCGGCCGTGGCCGCAACCCGGTCACCCAGTTCGACAAGAACGACGTCGAAGAAATCGGCCTGGTGAAGTTCGACTTCCTCGGCCTGCGCACGCTGACCATCATCGACTGGGCGGTCAAGGCGATCAACAAGCGCCACGAACGCGCCGGCATCCCGCCGGTGGACATCACCGCGCTGCCGCTGGATGACGTGCCCACCTACAAGGACATCTTCGCCAACGGCAACACCGGCGCGGTATTCCAGTTCGAATCCTCGGGCATGCGCCGCCTGCTGAAGGACGCGCGCCCCGACCGTTTCGAAGACCTCATCGCGCTGGTGTCGCTGTATCGCCCCGGCCCGATGGACCTGATTCCCTCCTTCAACGCGCGTAAGCACGGGCAGGAAGAGATCATCTACCCCGATCCGCGCACCGAAGCGATCCTGAAAGACACCTACGGCATCATGGTGTACCAGGAGCAGGTGATGCAGATGGCGCAGATCGTGGGCGGTTACTCGCTCGGCGGCGCCGACCTGCTGCGCCGTGCGATGGGCAAGAAGGTGCCGGCCGAAATGGCCAAGCACCGCGAGATCTTCCGCGAAGGTGCGGCCAAGGACGGCGTCGTCGAAGCCAAGGCCGACGCGATCTTCGACCTGATGGAGAAGTTCGCCGGCTACGGCTTCAACAAGTCGCACGCCGCCGCCTACGCGCTGGTCAGCTACCAGACCGCCTGGCTCAAGCGCCATTACCCGGCCGAGTTCATGGCCGCGACGCTGTCCTCGGACATGGACAACACCGACAAGGTGGTCGGCTTCCTCGCCGAAGTGCGCAACCTCGGCCTGACCGTGCTGCCGCCGCGCGTGAACGAATCGGCCTACATGTTCGAAGCCTCCAGCGCCGACACCATCGTGTACGGCCTGGGCGCGATCAAGGGCGTCGGCCAGGGCGCCTGCGAAGCGATCGTGGAGGAGCGCCAGCGTGGCGGCCGCTATGCATCGCTGCTGGATTTCTGCATGCGCGCCGAGTCCGGCAAGCTCAACCGCCGCACGCTCGAAGCGATGATCAACTGCGGCGCGATGGACGGGCTCGGCAAGAACCGCGCCTCGCTGATGCTGCAGCTGCCCGAAGTGCTCAAGGCCACCGACCAGATGGCACGCGAGAAGGCCTCCGGCCAGAACTCGCTGTTCGGTGCGCCCGATCCGGTCACCACCGCGATGCAGCTGGAACTGCCCGAAGCCAAAGAGTGGGCGCTGGGCCAACTGCTGGAAGGCGAACGCGAAACGCTGGGTTTCTACCTCAGCGGCCACCCGTTCGATCCCTACGCCGATGACGTCAAGGATCTGGTCGGCACCGACCTGGGCATGCTCGAGAAGCTGATCCCGCCGGCACGCCCGAGCAAGGATGGCGAGAAGCGTGCCTGGCGCCAGGAAACCCCGGTGATCCTCGCCGGCCTGGTGGTCGGGGTGCGCCGCAAGGGCGAGAGCCAGATCTTCATGCAGCTCGAAGACGGCAAGGGCCGCGTGGAGTGCAGCGCCTTCACCGATGGCCTGGCCGAGTTCGGCCACCTGATGACCAAGGACCGCATCCTGGTGGTCAAGGGTGGCCTGCGCGAAGACGAGTTCAACGGTGGCTACGCGCTGCGCATCCGCCAGGTCTGGGATTACGAAGACATCTGCGCCAACTACGCCACGCGCCTGTCGCTGCGGCTGGACCTGCGCCAGGACGGCGCCGTGTGGAACCGCATCAACGCCCTGCTCGACCGCCATCGCCCGGGCCGCACGCCGCTGCGCCTGGACCTGCTGCTCGGCTCGGCGCAGGGCCCGGTGGCCGGCATGCTCGATGTGGCCGGTGAGATCGCCGTGCGCGTGGACAGCCAGCTGGTCGATGCGCTGCGCGCCGACCCTGCGGTGCGCACGGTGAAAGTGCGCTACAGCCCGCCCTGGGCGAACTGATTCTTTTTTTTCTGTTGCAACACAGGTGTTTTGTTTTGATCAAGCGTTTTACCGGGCTGCTGATCGCAGCCGCTGCCCTCACCGGCTGTTCCAGCCCCGCCCAGACGTTCGAGATCGACAACCCGGGCGATACCCCGCTGACCCTGCGCATCGATGGCAACGAACTGCCGATCGCCGCGCACGCCTCGCGCCCGGTCAAGCTCAAGCCCGGTGAACATCATCTGCAGACCGAACGCCTCGGCGACGTGCGCTTCATCGTCTACGCCAAGGGCAAGGGTGGCCTGATCAACCCGACCCTGGCCGAGTACGTGATCGCCAACGAGATCTACGTCACCGGCGAAGACAAGCTGAAGAACTTCGGCGACCTCAACAACCAGATCGAGCTGGGCGGCGTCCACTTCGAGGGGCCGTACCAGAGTACCCACGCGCTGTTCATCGACAAGACGTGGACCTTCGGCGTCCACGAGCCGTTCCCCGAAGAGCAGACCGTGATGCACGTGGACGCCAGCGGCGGCCGGATCAACGCCAAGATCTTCACGGCCCCGGCCTTCATCGACTATGTCGAAGACAACCTGGGCGACCCCGGCGTCTATGTACGCCACCAGCCCAAGGGCTATGTCGCGCCCACCTACACGCTGGAAGCCGCTCCGACCGCCCTGCCCGCGCTGGACCCGGCCTTCGAGGCCCATGCCGGCCCGCTGCGCGAGCTGTACACCCGCTACCTGCATGCCACCACCGCCGATGCGCAGCTGCAGCTCCAGCAGGAGGCCTTCCAGGCGCAGATGGCCTTCACCGCCGCGACCGCCACGCTGGGCTCGGGCCTGCCCAAGGAGGCCAACGAGGGCTACAACACCTTCGTGCAGACCCGCAGCAGGCTGATGGGCAGTGCGGCGCTGGTCGTGCCCTGACCTGACTGGCGCCCCTGGCCCCGCTGCGCTACCGTCGGTTTCCAGACGACGGCGTACGGGGCTTTTCGGCGCATTCGGCTACACTTTCCCTCTTTTCTTCACGACGGTTTCCGATGAATCCGAACTACCTCGACTTCGAGCAACCCATCGCTGATCTGGAGGCGAAGATCCAGGAACTGCGCAGCGCCAGCGCCGGACCTGCGGTCAATGTCGAGGCCGAGGTCAATGCCCTGCAGGACAAGCTGCGGGTGCGCACCGCGCAGATCTTCCGCAACCTGACCTCCTGGCAGGTCCTGCAGCTGGCCCGGCATCCGTCCCGCCCGTACACCGAGGACTACATCCGCATCATCTGCGATGAGTTCCAGGAACTGGCCGGCGACCGCGCCTTCGCCGACGACAAGGCGATCATCGGCGGCCTGGCCCGTATCGGTGGCCGCTCGGTGATGCTGATCGGCCATCAGAAGGGCCGCGACACCAAGGAAAAGATCAAGCGCAACTTCGGCATGCCCAAGCCGGAGGGCTACCGCAAGGCGCTGCGCCTGATGAAGATGGCCGAACGCTTCGGCCTGCCGGTGCTGACCCTGATCGACACCGCCGGTGCCTGGCCGGGCATCGACGCCGAATCGCGCGGCCAGTCCGAAGCGATCGCACGCAACCTGATGGAAATGGCCGAACTGAAGGTGCCGGTGGTCTGCACCGTGATCGGTGAAGGCGGCTCCGGTGGCGCACTGGCGCTGGGCGTGGGCGACCGCACCGTGATGCTGGAATACAGCGTCTACTCGACCATCAGCCCGGAAGGCTGCGCCTCGATCCTGTGGAAGGACCCGGCCAAGGCCAAGGATGCCGCCGAACAGCTTGGCCTGACCGCCCCGCGCCTGAAGAGCCTGGGCCTGGTGGACAAGGTCGTGCGTGAGCCCACCGGCGGCGCCCACCGCAACCCTAACCAGATGGCCAAGCGCCTGAAGGCCGTGCTGCTCAACGAGCTGGACGTGCTGGAGAAGCTGCCGGTCGATGAGCTGCTGCAGAAGCGTTACGAGCGCCTGCGCAGCTACGGAACCTACGAAGTAGCCTGACCGGGCTGCGGCGGAAACGAAAAAGCCGGACGCGCGAGCGCCCGGCTTTTTTTGTGCTGCACGCCGGCGACCTGGCTCGGCGGTCGTGCCGGCCGCTGGCCGGCTCCTCCATTCCGGCATCCCCGGCATCACCGTGAGCCGGCCAGCGGCCGGTACTACCCGGTTTCGCACGCGGGGTCCTAGGTAGTTGGCCTGCGGCCGGCACCACCGCTGCGGATCGCTTAGACCGGCTTGGCGATCACCAGCCACACCACGCCGATGAACAGCACCAGCGGCAGTTCGTTGAACCAGCGCAGCGCGCGCGAGGACGGCAGCACCCTGCCCTTCACCGCGCCTTTCAACAGCCGGCCGGTCCACGAGTAGTACACCAGCAGCAGCACCACCAGGCCGAGCTTGGCATGCAGCCAGCCTGCCGCACCGGGGGCGACCATGGTCGGGAAGTCCGAAATCACGCGATAGCCCAGCCACAGCACCACGCCCAGGATCAGCGCAAGGCCGAACATCATGTGCCCGAACCTGTACAGGCGCAGGCCCATCAGCTGCAGCCGCTCGGTCACCGGCAGCTGGCCGGCGGTCTCGCTGAGGTTGACCAGGATCCGGGGCAGATAGAACACCGCCGCCATCCATGCCACCACGAACAGCAGGTGGAAGGTCTTGACCCAGTAATAGGACTGCATGCGCTTGCTCCCGCGGCTGGCGTAGGTTGGCCGCCATTCTCGCATGCCCGGTTGCGCCGCCCCACGGGTGGCCGACGCGACCCTTCGCCGCACCCCGGCTGCGCATCCGCGCGCGCCACACCGTACGATAGGCGCCGCTTTCGCCCACCTGCAGATCCCCATGGACAAAACCTACGACGCCGCCTACTTCCAGCGCTGGTACCAGCCCGACCAGACCGGTGGCGCCGCGCGCCTGGCGCGTAAGGTGGCACTCGCCGTGGCCAGTGCCGAGTACTACCTGGAACGCCCGATCCGCAGCGTGCTGGATATCGGCTGCGGCGAAGGCGCCTGGCGTGCGCCGCTGCTCAAGCTGCGTCCGCGCGTGCAGTACCTTGGGTTCGACAGCAGCGATTACGCGGTGCATCGCTACGGCCGCAGCCGCAACCTGCACCCCGCCAGGGTCGGCGATTTCGCCTGGCTGCGTCCGTGCGCGCCGGTCGATCTGCTGATCTGTTCGGATGTGATGCACTACGTGCCCAGCCGCGAACTGCGCCCGGCCTTGGAAGGCTTCGCCGAACTCACCGCCGGCGTCGCGTTCCTGGAGGCGTTCACCGCCGAGGATGACTTCGATGGCGACCATGAAGGCTTCCAGGCCCGTCCGGCGCGCTGGTACCGCAGCCAGCTCAAGCGGGTCGGATTCACCGCGTTGGGCTCGCATTGCTGGTTGTCGCCCGCACTGTCCGGACAGGCGGCGGCACTGGAACGCGGCGCGCCTTGAGTCTCTATAACAATTGAGACAGCCCCCGCATTAACGCGCCCGCGCGACGGGTGCGCTATGCTGCGCGGCAACATAAGACCATACATATCGGACGTCATGCTATATCAGCTGCATGAGTTGACCCGCAACCTGCTCGCCCCGTGGGTGCACCAGGCCCAGGCCAACGCGAAGTTCTTCGCCAATCAAGGTCATTGGTGGTCGCAGATGCCCGGCGCGGATCGCCTGGCCGCTGTGAACGAGCTGTTCCACCGCATTGGCAAGGATTACGAGAAGCCCGAATGGGGCATCAACGAGATCGACGTCGAGGGCGAGCGCGTGCCGATCGTCGTCCACGAAGAGGTCAGCAAGCCGTTCTGCAAGCTGCTGCGCTTCAAGCGCCACAGCAATGAAGCCGACCAGCTGCACACCATGCTCAACCAGCCGTTCGTGCTGGTGGTGGCGCCGCTGTCCGGCCACCACGCCACGCTGTTGCGCGATACCGTGCGCACCCTGTTGCGCGACCACCGCGTGTATGTGACCGACTGGGTCGATGCGCGCATGGTGCCCGGCAGCGAAGGCGAGTTCGGGCTGGAGGATTACATCGCCTATGTGCAGGAATTCATCCGCCACCTCGGCGCGGAAAAACTGCACGTGGTCAGCGTCTGCCAGCCGACCGTGCCGGTGCTCGCCGCCGTCTCGCTGATGGCCAGCCGTGGTGAAGCCACGCCGCGTTCGCTGGTGATGATGGGCGGCCCGATCGATGCGCGCTGCAGCCCGACCGCGGTCAACAACCTGGCCACGCAGAACCCGATGTCGTGGTTCGAAAACAACGTCATCCACACCGTGCCGGCCACCTTCCCGGGTGCAGGCCGCCGCGTGTATCCCGGCTTCCTGCAGCATGCCGGTTTCCTCTCGATGAACCCGAGCCGCCATTTCAGTTCGCACTGGGATTTCTATGCCGACCTGGTCAAGGGCGACATGGAAGATGCCGACGCGCACCGGCGTTTCTACGACGAGTACAACGCTGTGCTCGACATGCCGGCCAAGTACTACCTCGATACCATCCGCGTGGTCTTCCAGGAGTTCCTGCTGCCGCGCGGCGAGTGGTACGTGCAGGGGGAACGCGTGGATCCCAGCGCGATCACCGGCACCGCGCTGCTGAGCATCGAAGGCGAGCTGGACGATATCGCCGGCCTTGGCCAGACCGAAGCGGCGCAGGAACTGTGCACCGGCATTCCGGCTGCGCACCGCGAGCATTTCATCGTGGAAGGCGCCGGCCATTACGGCATTTTCAGCGGCCGCCGCTGGCGCGAAACCGTCTACCCGAAGGTGCGTGATTTCTTCGCCGCCCATGCGCAGACCGTGGCCAGCAAGCCGAAGAAGGCCGCGAAGATCGCGAGCAACGTGACGCCGCTGCGGCGTAAAGCCGGCTGACGCCAGCGCGATATGCGGTAGTGCCGGCCGCTGGCCGGCACTACCGGATCCTCGGGTTCTGCAGCGCCGGTAGGTGACGACCGTTGGTCGTCACCCTCGCCATCCTCGTGTCCCGTTTACAACCGCACCAGCAGATGCTTGGCCATCATTCCGTGCAGGCGGCCGATGCCGCGGGCCAGGTGCAGCGTGGCGAACAGCAGCAGCACGCCGATCACGGCCAGCAGGGGCGTGACCCAGGCCGACAGCATCTGGATGCCGTCGATGTGGATGCCCACGTAGTCGCTGGAGAACAGCGCCGCCACCGGCGCCCAGATGAAGCCGATCGAGGTCGACAGCAGCGTGGTGGCGATCGTGAAGTAGACGATGCCCAGCGGCAGCATCAGCACGAAGTACAGCAGGGTCAGCCAGGTCCGCCCGTCGGTGAACATGTCGCCGATACGCTGCAGCCAAGTGCGGCTGCGGTCGGAGTACGTCGGCCGGCGCGGCATGCGCTCGCCCAGCAGCGCTTCCACCAGGCGCCCTTCCAGCAGTGACAGCCCGCGCACCGAGCCGAAGAACAACACCGCCACCGGGATGCCGATGATCAGCACCATCAGGCCCAGCGACAGCGACAGCCCGGTCACCACCCAGGTGAAGAAAAACGTGCCGGTGGCCAGCGACAGCAGCATGTAGAACAGCGCGCCGTAGGTGCGCGCCTCCAGTGCGACACCGAAGAAGCTGGCCAGCGCAGAGCGCGGCCTGGTCGGGGCATGCGGGGGCGGCACGGCGCCCATGCCGGGGCCGCTGGGCGCGGCCTGGCGCAGCGGTGCCGCGCCGGCGCTCGGCGTGCGCAGCGCGCGGTTCACCGTGATCTCGGTTTCGCGGTAGATCTCGGCAACCTCTTCCGGCGCCCCGTAGCTGCCGGCGACATCGGCGATCACCTCGGCCTCGCTGCGGCCCGGCTGCGCGGCCAACTCCGAGCGCAGGTATTCCTCGGCGTCGTAGAGCGCGTCCTGCACCATGGCCGGATCGGCGTCGTGCAGTGCCGCACGCAGCTGCGCCAGATACGCGGGAATGGTGGTCGGCAAGGCCCGACCGGCCACGGATTCGATGTTCATTCGGTTACCCCTTCCAGGACGGAATCGACGGAATCACGGGTGGCACGCCACGCGGCGGTCCAGTGCCGGAGCACTTCGCGCCCCGTGTCATTGATGCGGTAATAGCGACGCGGCGGACCGGCCACCGACGGTTCAACATGGCTTTCCAGCAACCCGGCCCCTTCCAGGTTGCGCAGCACCGGGTACAGCGCGCTCTGCTTGCCGCTCAACACGCCCTCGCCGACCCGCTCCAGCTCCTTGGCGATCAGGTAGCCGTACAGCGGCTCGCCCGCCCTGGCCAGCACCGCCAGCAAGGCCAGGGAGACCGTGCCGGAGCTGAGCTCTTTCTGGAACTTCTTGAGATGGACCTCGTGGTCGCTCATGGCGGTCTCCGCTAGCGTGGAGTCCACACTAGTCCGAAGTTCGCTATAGCGGATGTGTCGTTAGTCACCGTGCCGGTTGGGCAGGGCCGGGTGGCGGTGGCCGACGTGCTTCGCGCACAATCGGGGAACACCTTCCTGAACGGGTCTGCCATGTCGCCACGTCGTCCTGCCCTGCTTGCCCTCGCCCTGGCCTGCCTGCTGCCCCCCGTGGCCAGCGCCGCCACGCCCTACCGCAGCCCGCAGCAGATTCTGGACGCCTCGCCGGACAGCGACTGGCGCACACCGGACCCGGCCAACCTGCTGTACATGAACCTGCCCACCGGCCGGGTCATCATCGAGCTGGCCCCGGCCTTCGCGCCGCAGCACGTGGCCAACATCCAGACGCTGGCCCACGAGCACTTCTGGGATGGCGAAAGCATCTACCGCGCACAGGACAACTTCGTGGTGCAGTTCGGCGATGCCGACGCCGATGATGCCGCCAAGGCAAAGCCGCTCGGCAGCGCCAAACGCAAGCTCCCGGCCGAGTTCCAGCGCGACAGCAAGGGGCTCACGGTCAGCGTCCTGCCCGACCGTGACGGCTGGGCCGACCAGACCGGCTTTGTCGATGGTTTCCCGGTGGGACAGGACCGCAAGGACGGCAAGACCTGGCTGGCGCATTGCTATGGCGCGCTGGGCGCTGGTCGCAACAACGAGGAAGACAGCAGCATCGGTGCCGAGCTGTACGTCGTGACCGGGCAGTCACCGCGCCAGCTGGACCGCAACATCACCCTGGTCGGCCGCGTGCTGCAGGGCATGGAGCTGCTCAGCGCGCTGCCGCGTGGACCGGCACCGATGGGCTTCTACACCGACCCGGCGCAGCGCACCGCGATCCAGTCGGTCCAGCGCGCCAGCGATGTCCCGGCTGCGCAGCGACCCAGACTGCAGGTGCTGCGCACCGACTCCAGGACCTTCGCCGAGGCGACCGAAGCGCGCCGCAACCGCGTCGACGATTTCTACAAGCGCCCGGCCGACCACATCGACCTGTGCAACATCCCGGTACCGGTGCGCTGAGGATGAGATAACCGACGCGTCAGCGTCCGGATGCCCCGATAGAGCCACCCATGGGTCGCTGCACGCGGCCACGACGGCCTATCGCTGCGACACCGCCACGCTCCCAAGAATCAACACGCCCGCGATGATCATCGCGCCGGTCACCGGTTCGCCCAGGAACAGCCAGGCGAACAGGGCGCCGAACATCGGCACCAGGTAGGTCACGGTCGAAGCGCGGGCCGGGCCGATGCGGGCGATCAGGCGGTAGAACATCAGGAACGCCAGGCCGGTGCAGACCACGCCCAGCGCGATCGCGCAGGCCCAGGACAGCATCGGGATCGGTGCGGCCGGCCAGTGGGTCAGCGCCATCGGCAGCAGCAGGATCGCCGCGCAGCCCAGCGTGGCACCGGCAGAGGCGGCCGGCGGCAGGCCGGTCATGTGGCGCTTCACCAGGTTGACGCCCAGCCCGTACAGCAACGCGGCCAGCGCACCGGCGACCACCGCTGCGCCGATGCTCAGCCCGGCAACCTTGACCGTGGCCAGCACGACCACGCCGGCAAAGCCGACCAGCAGGGCGATCGCGCGGCGCATGCCGATCTTTTCGCCGAAGAACAGGAAGGCAATCAGCGCGGCAAACAACACGGTCATGGCATTGCAGATCGCGCCGATCGCGGCCGGGGCGCGTTGTGCGGCCCAGGCGAACAGCACGAACGGAATGGCCGAGTTGATCACCCCGATGGGCGCCAACCACAACCAGCGCCGCGCCGGGAACTGCACCCGCGCCTGCCACAGGAACGGCAGCAGCACCAAGGCACCAAGCAGCAGCCGTACCTCCACCAGCGCATAGGGCCCGAAGGCGGGCACGGCCACGCGCATGAACAGGAACGAGCAGCCCCAGATCGCGCCGAGCACGGTCAACTCCAGCGGCGTGCGCCAATCACGATCCACGCTGCCCGCCGCCAGCGGCGCCCCGCTCACGCCGGGTCTCCGCAAGGACGCTGACACGCTGGAGTAGCGGTAAAGGACGGCAACATGCGCGTGGATCCGGAGAGGAAGGGCGACAGCATCCGCCTGCCGTCACGCGCCCACAAGCGCGTAGTATCCGTGCAAGCCACAAATATGATTTGGGTCTCGACCATGATCCTTCGCCCTGCCCTGCTGCCCGCGCTGGGGGTGTTCGCGGTGGCTGCACGCCATCAGAATTTCGCCCATGCCGCCCAGGAGCTGCACCTGACCGCCAGCGCGGTCAGCCACCATGTGCGCCGGCTGGAAGAGCTGCTGGGCACGGTCCTGTTCCAGCGCCACGCGCGCGGCGTGCGGCTGACCGCCGAGGGACGCCAATTGGCCGATGCGGCGGCCGCCGCGCTGAGCGATCTCAATGCCGTGGCCGGCAACCTCCACCCGCAGGCGGACATCGTGCCGCTGCGGGTCACCACCATCCGCTCGCTGTCGTACTGCTGGCTGATCCCGCGGTTGCCGCGCTTCACCCGACAGCATCCACGCATGCGCATCGAGCTGCAGACCAGCACGGAGCTGGTGCGCTTCGACGAGAGCGGCCCGGAGCTGGGCATCCGTTACGGCCTGGGCCAGTGGCCGGGCATGACCGCGCACCACCTGATGGACGATGAACTCTGCCCGGTCGCCTCGCCGGCATTGGCGGGGGTTTCGGCGCTGCGCGACGCCGCGCAGATCGCCGCGCTGCCCCTGCTCAGCGACATGTCCCCGCAGGGCTGGCGCGACTGGTTCCGCGCTGCCGGTGTCCGCGGCCTGGACCTGCCCTCGCTGCACACCTTCAGCGACAGCACCGATGCGATGCGCGCAGCGGTGTACGGCATCGGCGCGGTGCTGGCGCGCAAGCACATCGCGCAACCCTATCTGCAGCGTTACGAACTGGTGCGCCTGCCTGGCCCTGCGCTCAAGGCACGCTACGCTTACTACGTGGTGCACGCCGAACACCGTCCGCTCAGCCCGACCGCGCAGGCCTTCATGGATTGGCTCAAGCGCGAAGCGCTGGATGAGCGCACCCCGCTGCCGGCCCTGCCTGACGAACTGCTGGGCCTGCCACCCGCCGACCCGACGCGCGACTGAACCGGACACCACGGCCCAGCGCGCATCCTCACCCGACCTTTTCCGCCCGCTGGCTAGGCTGGAGTCCCTTTCCCCGAGGCTCACCCCATGGCCCTGTTGCGACTGCGAATCACCGGCACCGAAGACGATGCGCGTGCCATCACCGACCTGCTGCAGAGCATCGAGGGGATCGAACACGTCGAAGAAACCGACGACCTGATGCCGCACATGGACGACGACGATTCCAGCTCGGCCGGCCTGTCCGATGACATCGGCCCGGGCACCCACGAACTGGAAGTGGAAGTCGGCAATGCGCTCGGCGCCCAGCGCGTGCGCGACGCCGTGCAGGAACTGGCGCTGGAGCTGGACGTCTTCGTGGAATACGAGCAGGACGAAGGCTGACTCGACCGTCGTGCCGCGCTGTCACGCGCGGCACGACAGGCAGGCTCAGCGTGCGGCCGCCGCAGCCTTGCGTCGCTTGCGGCGGCGCCACAGCGCCACGACCACGGCACCGACTGCCCAGGCCACCACACCAACCGGCAGCAGCGCGGCAACCGCGCGGATCACGAACGCGATGCTGGTGGTGACGATGGAGCCGAACTCACTGACCGCCTTGCCGATCTCGCTGCGGCTGCGCTGCCCGGCCGGGCCTTCGAAACGCATCGTGACCAGCTGGGTATCGATCCGGCGACGCTGCTGCGCGGCGTCCTTGTTGGCCTGTTCCAGCCCCGCTTCAATCTCGGCCATGCGCTGTGAGACCGCCAACAGATCGGCAACCTTCATGTCGCTGCGCTGCTGGTACGCCTGCAACTGGGCATGCTCCTTCTGCAGCCGCGCCTGGGTCAGCGCGGTATCGGCCACCTGCTGGGCAAGATCTTCGGCATGGGTATTGCGCGAGGCCACATCGCCGCCTTCACCGGCCAGGGCGATGATCGGCTCGACACCCTTGGGCGCGATGCGCACGCGGATCGAGCCGGAGCGGGTCTCACCGCCCTCTTCGCCCACCTGCAGCACGGCGCAGTCGCCGAACCGGTTGCTCTGGCACGCCTCGGACACGGCCTTGACCCGCTCGCTGATGCGCTTGGCATCGAGCTGGATGCGGAGGTCATGTTCATAGGCCAGGAACGCACCCTCCGGCGAGGCAACCGCTCCGGCGGCCGCATCGGCCGCGTAATCCTGTCCGCCGCGGCCACAGGCCACCAGGCCCAACAACAGCATCCCTGCCAGCCCGGCGCGGGCCCGTCGTGTCCATCCAGTCACAGTGCAGCTCCAGTCAATGCGATGATCTTCACGGCGCATGGTAATCCAATGGCACGGGGACAACGGGGGCCATCGGCCCTATGCTCGGGGATTGTCCCCAGTACAGGAACACCGATGCGCCAGCATCTGCTTGCCCTCGCCCTGATCGCCGCCCTTGGTGGCTGCCAGCAGGCCGACTCCCCTGCGCCCGCCACCGGCACAGAAACGGCTGCCCCCGCCGGCGATGCCGCGGTCGATACGGCCTTTGCCGATCTGTCCAAGCGCGCCCTGGACACCTGGATGCAGCTGTCCCCGATCAGCGCCACGCAGATCGGCGACCACCGCTATGACAGCGAGATCGATGACCTGAGCGCCGCCGGCCAGCAAAAGGTGCTGACCGCGTACAAGGCCCTGCTCGCCGACCTGGACAAGATCGACGTGAGCAAGCTCTCGCGCGAGAACCAGGTGGACGCGGCGATCCTGCGCAACCAGCTGCAGTCCGAAGTCTGGACCGCCGAAGTGCTGCAGTCGCCGAAGTGGGACCCGCAGATGTACAACGGCATGGCCGGCAGCGCGCTGTACGGCCTGATGGCGCGTGAGTTCGCGCCGCTGCCCGAGCGCCTGAAGTCGGCCACCGCGCGCATGGAGAAGCTGCCGCAGATCTTCGCCCAGGCCCGTGAGAACCTGGACCAGGCCCGCGTGCCGAAGATCCACGCCGAAACCGTGGCCAAGCAGAACCGCGGCATCCTGAGCATCGTCGATACCTTCATCACCCCGCATATCGGTGAGCTGCCGGCCGAAGACCAGAAGCGCCTGCAGGCGGCGATCGAGGGCCTGAAGAAGGCCGTCGAGGAGCAGCAGACCTGGCTGGACAAGACCCTGGTGCCGAATGCCAAGGGCGACTTCCGCATCGGCGCGGACCTGTATGACCAGAAGCTCAAGTTCGCGCTGAACTCCTCGCTGTCGCGTGCCGAGATCGGCGAGCGCGCGCGTGCCGAACTCAAGCGCGTGCGCCAGGACATGTACGGCATCGCGCAGACCGTGCTCAAGGACAAGCCGGGCGCCCCGGCGCTGCCGGCCAACCCGAGTGACGAGCAGCAGCAGGCGGCGATCGAAGCCGCGCTGGAGCTGGCCTATGCCGACAAACCGGCCCGCGACAAGGTCGTTGAAGACGCCAAGGCCGCGCTGGAACAGTCCACTGAATTCGTGCGCAAGCATGACCTGATGACGCTGCCGGATTCACCGGTGGACATCATCCTGATGCCAGAATTCCAGCGCGGCGTGGCCGTGGCCTACTGCGATTCGCCGGGCCCGCTCGACAAGAACCTGAAGACCTTCTACGCGGTCTCGCCGATTCCCGACGACTGGACCGACAAGCAGGTCGATTCGTTCCTGCGCGAATACAACAGCCGCATGATCCACCTGCTGAGCATCCACGAAGGCACGCCGGGCCACTACCTGGAAGGCTGGCACTCGGGCAAGTTCCCCTCCACGCTGCGCGCGGTGCTGCGTTCGGGCCTGTTCGCCGAAGGCTGGGCGGTCTACACCGAGCGGATGATGCAGGAGCAGGGTTACCTGGACAACGATCCGCTGTTCCACCTGGTGCAGCTGAAGTTCTACCTGCGCACCATCTCCAACGCGATCCTGGACCAGGGCGTGCACGTGGACAACTGGACGCGCGAGCAGGCGATGCACCTGATGACCCACGACGCCTTCCAGCAGGAAAGCGAAGCCTCGGGCAAGTGGGTGCGTGCGCAGCTGACCTCCGCGCAGCTGCCCACCTACTTCGTCGGTGCGCAGGAGCACTTCGACACGCGCAAGGCCGTGCAGGACAAGCAGGGGGCCAAGTTCAACCTGAAGGCCTACCACGACCAGATGCTGTCCTACGGCGCGCCGCCGGTGCGTTTCGCGCGCCAGCTGATGCTGGACCAGCCGATCGAGTAAGTACTGCCTGGTTCCTCGTCAGACAGGCAAACGGCCCGGGGTGACCCGGGCCGTTTCTTTATCTGCACAGCGCCCGTGGATGCAGGTAACGGGCACGTGGGGCGAGTGCGACGTGGGTGAATCGAGGGTTACGCGTCGGCGGCCACGAATCCACCGGTCTGCCGCGCCCACAGACGGGCATACAAGCCGCCGGCCGCGATCAGTTCGGCGTGCGTGCCGGTCTCCACGATGCGGCCATGGTCCATCACCACCAGCCGGTCCATGCGCGCGATCGTGGACAACCGGTGCGCGATCGCGATCACTGTCTTGCCGGTCATCAGTTCGTCCAGGTTGTCCTGGATCGCCGCTTCCACTTCCGAATCCAGCGCCGAGGTCGCCTCGTCCAGGACCAGGATCGGGGCGTCCTTGAGCAGCACCCGCGCGATCGCGATGCGCTGGCGCTGGCCACCGGACAGCTTCACCCCGCGTTCGCCGACGTGCGCGTCGTAACCCTGCCGTCCTTCGCCATCACGCAGGGTGTCGATGAAGGCCGACGCCCGTGCCTTGGCCACCGCGGCATGCAGCTGTTCCTCGGTCGCGTCCGGGCGGCCGTAAAGCAGGTTGTCGCGGATCGAGCGGTGCAGCAGCGAGGTGTCCTGGGTGACCACGCCGATCTGGCGGCGCAGGCTTTCCTGGGTGACACCGGCGATGTCCTGGCCGTCGATGCGGATCTGCCCGCTCTCCAGGTCGTACAGCCGCAGCAGCACGTTGACCAGGGTCGACTTGCCGGCACCGGAGGGGCCGACCAGACCGATCTTTTCACCGGGCTTCACCTGCAGGTCCAGCCCGGCGATGACGCCACCGCTTTTGCCGTAGTGGAAATGGATGTGATCGAAATGCACGGCGCCCTGGCTGACCACCAACGGCACGGCATCGGCGCGGTCCTGCACGGTGAGCGGCTGGGAGATGGTGGTGATGCCGTCCTGCACCGTGCCGATATCCTCGAAGATGCCGTTGATCGTCCACATGATCCAGCCGGACATGTTGTGGATGCGGATCACCAGGCCGGTGGCCAGGGTGATCGCACCGACCGTGATGTGCCCGCCGTTCCACAGCCACAACGCCAGGCCGCAGGTGCCCACGATCAGGAAACCGTTGACGATGGCGATGGTGACTTCCAGCCCGGTGGTGACCCGGGTCTGGCCGCGGTGCTTGACCGCCAGTTCGTCGATCGCCTCGGCCACGTAGGCCTGCTCGCGGCCGCCATGGGCGAACAGCTTCAGCGTGGGCACGTTGGTGTAGCCATCCACGATGCGGCCCATCGCCTTGGAGCGCGCCTCCGAGGCGATCCACGCGCGCTCTTTGGCCCGCGGCACGAAGTACCACATGATCACCGCATAGCCGGCCATCCACAGCCCCAGCGGAATCATCAGCCGCCAGTCGGCCTGCGCGAACAGGTACAGCGCGGTGCCGGTGTAGACGATGATGTACCAGAGCGAATCGACCATCTGCACGGCCGATTCGCGCAGCGAGGTACCGGTCTGCATGACCCGGTTGGCCATGCTGCCGGCGAAATCGTTCTGGAAGAAGCTCAGGCTCTGCCGCACCACGTAGTTGTGCATCAGCCAGCGCGAGCGGTTGCTCAACCCCGGCACGATCGCCTGGTTGACCAGCAGGCTGTGCAGCGAGACCAGCAGCGGCCGCGCAATCAGGGTGATGCCGGCCATCCACATCAACGTGTTGGCATGCCGGGCGAAGAAGTCGCTGCCGGGCTGCTCGGCGACCATGTCGACGATGCGGCCCAGGAAATCGAACATCGCCACTTCCACCAGCGCCAGCAGCAGCCCGGCGATCAACGTGGCCAGCAGCACCGGCCACACCGGACGCAGATAGTGGATGTAGAACGGCACCACCTTGCGCGGCGGCATGCGCCCATCGATCGGCGGGAAAACCGGAATCAGCGATTCGAACCAGCGGAACATCGCAGTGCACCGAAAACAAAACAGGCCGCGATTATCCCACCGCGGCCTGCCCTTTTACTCTCACCTCCATCACACGCCGGCGACGGGGTTCAGCCCTTGGTCTCCGGCGCGATCGGGGTCAGCAGCAGGTCCTGGAAATCGAAGCTGAAATCGGTCAGCGACGACACCGCCTGCATGCGCACCTCGCGGACCTTGCCGTCCGGATCCAGGCTGAAATTCACGAAGGCATCGGCATTGAGCGAACGGTCGTCCCAGCGCACCAGGAAGGTGTCGTGCTGCCAATGTTCCAGCGTGCCGATCAACTGCGCGGTCCTGCCGAAGCGCAGGCGCAGTTTGCCGCCCTGCTGTTCAACGAATACGTCGCCGTACCACGCGTCGCGGTAACCGCCCGCGTAGCGTGCCAGCGGCAGCGACGGCGTGGATTTCGCATCGCGCGCCGCCTGGTGCCTGGCCCAGCCCTCGTCCGCCTTCTCCTGCGACTTGGCCACGGCGGCCGCATAGGCGGCGACCCAGTCGGTGGCCGGCGCCTGCAGGTAGGCGTCCAGCGCTTCCATGGTGATTGCGTTGAAGGCGGCACCCACTTCCTGGTTGGTCAGCACCACGATGCCGAGCTTGTGCTCCGGCACCAGGGTCACGCGCGAGACCATGCCGGGCCAGCCGCCGGTGTGCCAGACCAGCTTCTGGCCGCGGTAATCACTCAGGCTCCAGCCCTCGCCATAACCGGCGAAATTCGGCCGTGCCGCCGCAAGCTGCGGCACGCTCGGCTCGGGCACGACCTGCGGGGTGATCATCTGCCACATCGCCTGCTGGGTCTTGGCGGTGAACAGCGCCTGGCCGTTCTCCAGCGTGCCCTGGGCCAATTGCACGTTCATCCAGCGCGCCATGTCATGCACGCTGGAATAGATGCCGCCGGCGCCGGCATTGTTGGACCAGGTCAGCGGTGCGACGGTGCGCAGCTGGCTGAAATCGTACTTGGCATGACCGACCGCGGCGTTGTCGCCGGGCTGCAGATGATCGGCGTTGTAACGTGTGCCGCGCATCCCCACCGGGGTGAAGATGTGCTGCTGCAGGAAGTCCGCATAGGTCTGCCCGGAGACCTGTTCGATCACCTGCTGGGCGACCGCGTAGAGAATGTTGTCGTAGGCGTAGCGATCACGGAACCCGGCCTTGAGCGGCACCTTGCCCAGACGCTGCACCACCTCTTTGTTGCTGTAGGAGGTGGTCGGCCAGAACAGCAGGTCGCCCGCGCCCAGGCTCAAGCCACTGCGATGCGAGAGCAGATCGCGGATCCGCATTTCGCCGGTCACATACGGATCGGACATGCGGAAGCCCGGCAGATGATCGATCACGCGATCGTCCATCTTCAGCTTGCCCTGCTCGGCCAGCAGGTTCAGCGAGGTCGCGGTGAACGCCTTGGTGTTGGAGGCAATCGCGAACAGCGTGTCGGCCTGGACCGGCGCCGGCTTGCCCAGCTCGCGCACACCGTAACCGCGTTCCATCACGACCTTGCCGTCCTTGACCACCGCCACGGCGATGCCGGGGATGTCGAACTCGGCGCGGGCCCGTTCGATGGTGGCGTCCAGCCGCTGCAGTTCGGCCGGCACGGCGGCCGATGCCAAGGGTGCGCATGCGAGCAGCACGGCGCCTCCGATCCAGGATGTGTTCAAGCAGTGTCTCCGGTTGCGTGTGGCGGGGGCGTCGAAGGTGCCGATGCCCCGGTTTCGCACGATGGTAACGCGGGCCGGATCAGGCTCGCCTGTGCCAGAAGGAGGCCCGCCATGACCGCGCCCGCGCAGACCACCGCTACGATCATTCCCTGCCTGCGCTACCGCGATGCACACGCCGCCATTGCCTGGCTGCAGCGCGCGTTCGGGTTCCAGCAACAGGCGGTGTACGCCGAGGGCGATATCGTCCACCACGCCCAGCTGGTGTATGGCCACGGCATGATCATGCTCGGGTCGGTCGACAACGCCAGCGAATGGGGCCGCTACAGCGTGCACCCCGATGAGGTCGGCGGCCGCCAGACCCAGACGGCCTGCGTGATCGTGGCCGACCCGGATGCGCATCATGCGCGCGCGGTTGCCGCCGGCGCCCGGATCGTGATCGACATCGCCGACCAGCCCTATGGCGGCCGTGGCTATGCCTGCCGCGATCCGGAGGGCTACCTGTGGTGGTTCGGCAGCTACGACCCGTGGGCCGGCCACGCGGGCGGCGCATGAGCGCACCGCCTGGCATCATCCGCACCGGTATCGGCGGCTGGGTCTTCCCGGCATGGCGTGGTGGCACCTTCTATCCGGCCGGGCTGCCGCAGCGCGAAGAGCTGGCCTATGCCAGCGAGCAGCTCGGCTGCATTGAAATCAACAGCACCTTCTACCGCGCGCAGAAGCCGGCCATCTATGCACAGTGGCGCGAACAGACGCCCGAGGGTTTCCGCTTCTCGGCCAAGGCGCCGCGCACGATCACCCAGACCCATGACCTGACCACCGTCGGCGAACGTGCCGAGCACTTCATCGAGGGTATCAGCGCGCTGGAGGACCGGCTGGGGCCGCTGATCTGGCAGTTCGGCGAAAACCATCCGGCCGCCGCGGCCGAGTTCGATGCGTTCCTGGGCATGCTTCCGCGCAAGGTTGGCGGCGAGCGCCTGCAGCACGCGCTGGAGGTTCGCAACCCGGCTGCCTGGACACCGGACCTGCTGGCTGCTGCCCGGGCGCACGGCGCCGCGCTGGTGTTCAGCGGCTCGGACGATTACCCCAGCTTCGCCGACCCGACCGCGGACTTCATCTATGCGCGGCTGATGCGCTCACGCGCCAACCTGCGTGCCGGCTATCCAGCGCGGGCGATGGAGCAGTGGTGCCTGCGTGCGATGCGCTGGGCGCGCGGCGAGGACAATGCAGACCTGCCCCACCTCGCCGCCGACGTGCCCGCGCAGTCGCCGCGCGAGGTCTATGTGCTGTTCATTGGCGCCGCCAAGCAGCGCAATCCCGGCGCGGCGATGGCCCTGCGCGACCAGCTGCGGCAGCTCGGCGGCGGCTGACCGTTCACCGCTGCCGGCGGCGCGCCGCGAGCGCCGCATCCAGCCACCACAGCAGGGCACCGGCCACAATGAACACCACCGCCACGGCCAGCACATTGCGCGCGACCAAGCCGATGCCCAGCGCGCCCAGGTCCAGGAACGGGTACGGGTACTGCCCGCTGAGCCGCCCGACCAGCAGCGCCCAGCCCAGATAAACGATCGGAATCGCCAGAACGCCGGCCAGCCCGCGCCGAGGCAGCCGGCCGTGCGGCCCGGCCAGCCAGCCCAGCAGATACATCACGGGCACCGCGTAATGCAGGCCGGCATCGGCCCACCATTGCGCGCCCTGCGGGTGCCACAGCGGACGCAGGATGATCACGTAGATCAACCCGGTGATGCCGATGAACAGCGCCACTGCCACGCGCGGGACCGGCGCGGCCAGGCCAGTGCGACGGCCGCAGGCCAGGGCAACGCAGACCACGGCCACCCCGATGTTGCTGAGGATGGTGAAGTAGCCCAGGTAGCGCAGCGTCGCCTCCGCTGCACCCGGGCCGGGGATGCGCAGCAGCAGGTGATACTGCAGCAGCAGCGAGGCCACTGCGACCACGGCGGTGAGGCCGGCCCAGGCGCGCAGCGCGGGTGGCGTTGTGGGGGCAAGGGAATCGCTGTGCAGAGGTGTCATGGGCGCAGGATGCCACGGCCCGGAAAAGATCACGTGGAAGGCGTCCGCCACGTCGCGGCTTGTCGCACAATACGCCGATGCCGATGACCGATACCCGCAGAGCCCTGCTGCAAATCCATTTCTGTGTGCTGCTGTGGGGCGTCACCGCCATCCTCGGCAAGCTGATCACCCTGCCCGCCCTGCCCCTGGTGTGGTGGCGCATGCTGCTGGTGGTGGCCATGCTGGCGCTGGTGCCACGGGTGTGGCGCGGGCTGCGGCAACTCTCGCCGCGATTGGTCGCCGGGTACTGCGGCGTCGGCGCGCTGGTCGCGCTGCATTGGCTCACCTTCTATGGCGCCGTGAAACTGGCCAATGCCTCGGTGGCCGCGACCTGCATCGCGCTGGCGCCGGTGTTCACGGCGGTGATCGAACCGTGGGTGGCCAAGCGACCCTTCCAGTTCCGCGAGCTGGCCTTCGGCATCCTGGTGCTGCCCGGCGTCGCACTGGTGGTGGGGGGCGTTCCCGATGGCATGCGCCTGGGCGTGCTCATCGGCGCACTGTCGGCATTGCTGGTGGCCGTCTTCGGCTCGCTCAACAAGCGCCTGGTCAGCCATGCCGACCCGCTCACCGTGACCGCGCTGGAACTCGGCGCGGGCACGCTCACCCTGACCCTGCTGGCGCCGGTGCTGCCCTTCCTGCTGCCAGCGCTGGCCAGCGACCTGTGGGTGATCCCGGACCTGCACGATGGCCTGCTGCTGTTGGCCCTGGCCGGTCTCTGCACGCTGCTGCCGTTTGCGCTGGCCCTGGTCGCGCTGCGCCACATCAGCGCCTACACCTCCCAGCTGGTGACCA
This sequence comes from Stenotrophomonas sp. HMSC10F06, assembly GCF_001807865.1. Taxonomy (NCBI): domain Bacteria; kingdom Pseudomonadati; phylum Pseudomonadota; class Gammaproteobacteria; order Lysobacterales; family Lysobacteraceae; genus Stenotrophomonas; species Stenotrophomonas sp. HMSC10F06. Next base: position 46,856 of record NZ_KV791297.1, read on the forward strand.
ATCTGGAACCGGTCTACGCGATCCTGCTGGCGATGGTGCTGCTCAGCGAGCAGCGTGAGCTGACGCCGCTGTTCTACGCCGGCGTGGCGATCATCGTCGGGGCGGTGTTCCTGCACCCGCTGCTCAACCGCCGTCGGAAGGTGCAGCACCCGGAAATCCTGGCAACCTCGGAAGCGCGCAACATCGCCGATTGAGCGCGCGTACCGGCCAACACCCGGCACGCCACGGACAAGGCCGTGCGCTTCAGTCGGCGCGCAGGACCCGGTTGCGGCCCTCGCCCTTGGCCCGGTACAACGCCGCGTCGGCCCGTGCCAGGGTCTGCTCGATCGCATCGCCATGGCGGTGCGCGGCCACCCCGATACTGATCGTCAACGGCAGGCCCAACGGCAGGTCGGCCACCGCCATGCGCAGGAAATCACACTGCAACTCAGCGGTGGCCAGCGGCGTATCGGGCATCAGCACTACGAATTCTTCGCCACCGTAACGCGCGGCCAGGCCGTGCCCGGCGAAATGCGCACGCAGCAGCCGGGCCAGTTCGGCCAGCACGTGATCGCCGGTGGCATGGCCGTAAAGATCGTTGACGGTCTTGAAGTGATCGATGTCCAGCAGGGCGACGGCCGTGGCGCGTGGCTGGCCGTCGGCGTCCACCACCGCCGCTTCCAGCGCAGTGCTCATCGCACGGCGGTTCGGCAGGCCGGTAAGCGGATCGGTGCGGCTCTGTTCGGCCAGGTCGGCGTTCTGCTGTTCCAGCAGTTCGTTGTACTCGGCCAGGCGCTGCTCGTACCAGGCGCGGTCGGTCATGTGCTGCTGTATCTCGTGCGCGTAGCGGCGCAGCTCCATCACCAGCGAGACCTGCCGGGACAACGCGGACAACGCATCGCGCTGGCCCGGGCTGAGCTGCCGGGGCGCCGCATCGAACACGCACAGGGTGCCCAGTGGCAGCCCCTCGCTGCTCAGCAGCGGCGCACCGGCGTAGAAGCGGACGTGCGGGTCATCGACCACCACCGGGTTGTCGAAGAAGCGCGGATCGTTGCGGGCATCCTCGACCACCATCACCTGGTCCGGCTGCAGGATGGCGTGGCCGCAGAAGGAGATGTCGCGACTGGTTTCGGCGGCCTCCAGCAGCTGGCGCGCCTTGAACCACTGGCGGTCCTGGTCGACCAGGGTGACCGCGCCCATGCGCGTGCCGCACAACGCCGTGGCGATCGTGACCAGATCGTCGAACGACCGCTCGCGGGGGGAATCCAGGATCTGGTAGCGCTGCAGCGCCAGCAGGCGCTGCGCTTCGTTGTCCGGCTTGGACGGCTTGATCATCGTGGCAGGCAGTAGCGTGTGCCTGCGCAGTCTAGCCCGAGTATCGCGCCATCACGTGACGCACAGCATCACCAGTCCAGCTGTTTGGGCAGCAGGCCCTTGAGCTCGGCGTCGGTGAGGTTGCGCCACTGGCCCGGCTTGAGCGCCCCGAGTTTGATGTTGTCGATGCGCACGCGGCGCAGCTGGGTGACCCGGAAGCCGAACGCAGCCGCCATCAGGCGGATCTGGCGGTTCAGGCCCTGCTGCAGGGTGATCCGGAACCCGAACTTGGCCAGCTTGCTGGTCCGGCACGGCAATGTGACTTCGTCACGGATGCGCACGCCGCGGGCCATGCCACGCAGGAACTCATCGGTGACGGCCTTGTTGACCGCGACCATGTATTCCTTCTGGTGGCCATTTTCGGCGCGCAGGATCTGATTGACGATGTTGCCGTTGCTGGTGAGCAGAATCAGACCTTCGGAATCCTTGTCCAGGCGGCCGATCGGGAAGATGCGCTGCTCGTGGCCGACGAACTCCACGATGTTGCCCTTGACCGAGCTTTCGGTGGTGCAGGTGATGCCCACCGGCTTGTTCAGCGCGATGTAGACGTGCTTGCGGCCACCGGCCTTCTTCGCTTCACGGGCGCGCAGCGGCTGGCCGTCGACCAGCACCACGTCCTGTTCGCCCACCACCGCACCGGTACCGGCCGGATGGCCGTTGACGGTGACGCGGCGCTCGCCGATCAGGCGGTCGGCTTCGCGGCGGGAACAGAAGCCGGTATCGGCGATATGCTTGTTGAGTCGGGTTGTCATCGGCCCATTATCGGGCAAAAGGTGGCCGCCGCTGCGTTTTTCCGCGTGCCGGTGGTTCAGGCCGGCAATGGATCGCCGGCGGTCGTGGTGCGTTCGCCGTCGTGGATCTGGTTGCGGCCGTTGCGCTTGGCGCAGTACATGGCGTGGTCGGCCCGGCGCAGCAACCCGGCCAGATCGTCGCTGCCCGGCTGGAGTACCGCCAGGCCGATGCTGGCCGAGACGGTCAGGCCCGGGATGCCCAGCGTCTGGGTCACCGCCGCCACCTGCTGACGGACCGTCTCCAGCCGGGCCACGGCCGCAGCATGGCCGGCACCGGGCAGCAGCACCAGGAATTCCTCACCGCCCATCCGGATCACATCGTCATGGTTGCGCACCGAGCCGCGCAGCGCGCGCGCCACCGCGACCAGCACCTGGTCGCCCACCTCATGCCCGAACTGGTCGTTGATGTCCTTGAACAGATCGATGTCCAGGAAGCCGATCGCCAGCGCATGCGGCTGCTGGCGCGCCCGTTCCAGGTACTGCGCGAGCAGCCGCAGGCCGGCGCGACGGTTGGGCAGGCCGGTGAGCACGTCGGTGTCGGCCAGCTGGCGCATTTCATCGCGCTGGCGGCGCAGCCTGCCCAGCCGGAGATTCAGGGCGTAGGCGGCCATCATCAAGAACCAGGTGGCCGACAACTGCAGCGCTTCGATCCGATAGGCCACCAGCCAGCGCGCGTCCAGCGCGTCGGCCCCGATCATGATCCACCAGGGGGCCAGCGCGGCCAGCCCCGGCAGCGCATGCGCATCGCCCCGCCACAGCCCCCACAGGCCCGCACCGAGGCACAGCGTGCAGACGACCAGGAAACTGCCTTCCAGCGCTGCCGCCCCGGCGCTCAGCCCGTCCAGCCCCCAGAGCGGCACGCTCAGCCCGAGCGCGATCAGGCCCCACAGCACGAGGTGCTGTGCCGGACGCGAGCGCGGCCAGCGCCGGTCACCGCCGGTGAGGCGCCACAGGATCGGCAGCAGCAAGGCCTGGCTGAACGCGGTGAGTGCGATCAGCCACCAGGAGGCGCGGTCGTGCACCGGCAACCACGGCTCGGGATAGCCGCTCAGCCCGCCAAGCACCGCCTGCCAGAGCACGAACACAATGCAGGCGCCGACATACACCAGGAAAGACCGGTCGCGGGTGGTGGCCCAGCCCATCAGCGCAGACAGCGCCAGGGCGATCGCCACGGCGATGCAGGCTGCGCGCACCAGCAGCCGGGCGGTGTCGTTCTGCTGCACCGGACTGGGCGCGCCAAGCTGGATGGTCGGTACCCAGCGCGGCTTCAGCGGCCGGGTCCAGGACACCACGATCGGCTCGTGATCGCCGGCCTTGGGCACCACCACCAACCCGACCCCGGCCCGGAAGCGCGAATCGCGCGTGCGGGCATCGTGCATGCTGCCGCAGATCTCGCGGTCGCCATGGCTGATGCGGACCTCGCCGGTGAGGACCCCGAATACGTCCACGGCCTGTGGCTTGCCCGACCAGCCGGCGGCGGGCGCCGGGATCGAGAGCACTTCCTGGTGGCGTGCCAGTACATCCGGCGCGCAGGCGCGCTGCGGCGTCACCTCATCGGTGGCCCCGCCCAGCAACAGGAAGTCCTGCCCCACGCGCGGCGCCGCCTGCAGGCTACAGGGCAACAGCCACAGCAGCACCAGCGCGAACGCCATCCACCCGATTGAGTCACCGCCCCCGTTGCTCACACCTGCGTCCTGCCCGCCCGTGTTCGTCCGCGCACACCGTGTCCGGAACCGTCGGCGGCGATTATCGCATCATGGCATGCCCCGCCAGGCGTCGGAGGACAGGCCCGCGCGCACCGGCCGTATCGCCAGCTGGGTCATCCGCTCCAGCGGGATCGGGCGCTAGATCGCATACCCCTGCAACCCCTCCACGCCCATCTGCGCCAGCTGGTCGGCCACCACCGCCGATTCGACCCACTCGGCGACGACCATCATGTGCAGCTCGCGGCCCACCTCGGTGATCGCGCGCACGGCGGCGCGGTTGACCGGATCCACGTTCATGTCGCGCACGAACACGCCATCGATCTTGAGCATGTCTGCCGGCAACTGGCGCAGATAGCCGAACGAGGACAACCCCGAGCCGAAATCATCCAGCGCCATGCGGCAGCCGCGCGCCTTGACCGCGTCGATGAAGGCACGCGCCTGGGCCAGGTTGCTGACCGCGGCGGTTTCGGTGATTTCAAAGCAGAGCTTGCGGGCCAGGCCGCGGTTGCGTTCCAGCAGATCGGTGACGAAGGCCAGGAAGCTGGGCTCGGCGATCGACTGCGCCGACACGTTGACGTTGCACAGGCCCAGTTGCTGCACGTGGCTCGGGCACACCTGCAGATGCCGGAACAGCAGCGACAACACGTGCCGGTCCAGCGCCATGCCCATGCCGTAACGTTCCACCGCGCCCATGAACTCGGCCGGCCCCTGCAGGGCACCCTCCGGGCTGCGCATGCGCACCAGCACTTCGTAGTGCAGGAACTCCGGATCGCCGACCCGCTCGATGCGCTGGGCATACAGCAGCATGCGGTTCTCGGCCATCGCGCTGGAGACATTGGCCAAGCGCTCGGCTTCGCGCCGACGTTCGTCCAGCGCCATGCGGCTTTCGTTGTAGCAATGCACACGGTTGCGACCGGCCTCCTTGGCGGCATAGCAGGCGCTGTCGGCCGCGCTCATCAGCCAGTTCACATCCGGTACCTCGGCAGTCACTTCCACCACGCCGACGCTGCAGCTCACCCGGGGGGCGCCGTCGCCGTGATGCAGGCTGACCTGGCCCAGCGTGCGGATCACCCGTTGCAGCACCTGCTTGGCCTCGTCCTGGCCGGCGTTGGCCAGGAACAGGGCAAACTCGTCCCCGCCCAGGCGGCCCACCCAGTCGCCATCGCGCACGGCGCCGACCAGGTAATCGGCGAAACTGCGCAGCAGCTGGTCGCCCGCGGCATGGCCGAGCCCGTCGTTGACCAGCTTGAAGTAATCCAGATCGATGTAGCACAGCGAGTGGATCCCGCCCTCGGCGCGTACCGCCACCAGCGCCTGATCGAGCAGCCGCTCGATCTCGCGGCGGTTGATCAGCCCGGTCAGCGGGTCATGACTGGCGTGGTGTTCCACTTCCCGCGCCAGCGCATGGTTCTGCGAGACATCCTCCACCAGCGCGAACACCGCCGGCGCGCGCCCCCGGGTATGCACCACCGTCCCGCTCCAGCGCCCCCACATCAGGCTGCCATCGGCGCGCAGGAAGCGCAGCTCGCCCGGGCGCAGCTGGCGTGGCCAGTCGATCCGGCCGCGCTCGTCCAAGACCAGCTCCCCCTCCACCAGCAGATCGGCCAGCGACAGGCTGAGCAGCGCCTCACGGCGATGGTCGAGGATATCGGCCATGGCCTGGTTGGTCTCCATGATGCCGCCCTCCTCGTCGAGCTTGAGCATGCCGACCGTGGCCTGGTAGAACGCCGCGCGGAACCGGCTTTCCTGCTCGGTCAGGTCGTTGCGCACACGCCGCGCGAGCAGCACCGCGATCAGCGTGATCGCCAGCACCGACAGCCCCCCGACGATGAAGGTGGTCATGCGCACCATCGCCGCGGTATGCAGCAACGCGCTGGAGAACGCCCGCGCCTGGTTCTGCATGTCCACGTCCAGCGCCTGCACCCGGCGCAGCAGTGCCTGCTGTACCGCCGGGGTCAGGCTGCCGGCGGCATGTCCGGCCTGGACCCGGTCGGTGATGGCCACCAGCTGCAGCAGATCGTCGTCGGTGTCGCGCCACAGGCGCACCGCGTCGCGGAAATACGGCTGATCGCGCAGGTAGCGATACGACAGGATCAACCGGTTGATGTCGCCGCGGGCGTTGCCGCCTTCGATGAAGCCCCGGCGTGCGGCGGCGATGTCCGGGGCGGCCTGTTCCAGTGCACGGCGGGCGATGAGGTCGCCCAGCGGCACCCGCAGCGCCTGCCGGGTCAGCGCAAGATCGGCCGGATCGGCCGAGGTGATGTACCGCGACAGCGCGTGGGTGGCCTGTTGCTGGCCGCGCGACCAGTGGCTCTGGCCCATGATCCATGCGGTGGAGGCCGCCTGCAGCTCCTGGATCAGGGCGGAAATGCCGACCAGGCCGATGGCCATGCCGGTCAACAGCACGAAGCGCAGGGTCAGGCCCCGCATGGAATACGGTATCGCGGTGCCGCCACTCTCCCTGCGACCTCCATACATCGCCGATCCCCCCCGGGGCTGCGGATGTGGAAACTCATTCCATTGGAGCATGGTCCAACCCGCAGGCTAGGGCCAGTGTTGTTGAGACGGCGCGAAACCGGCAGCCAGGGACGCGGGGGCCGGAAACGACGACGCCAGCCCGGAGGCTGGCGTCGCGTCGATCACCCGAGGGGGATCAGAAGTTGCGCGGACCGCGCGGCTTGAAGCCATCACGGCGCGGCGGACGGTCGTTGCCGCCGGGACCGCTGCGCGGGCCACCCGGACCACGCGGCTTGCCCTGGCCGAACTTCGGCTTGAACGCCGGACGCGGCGACGGGGTCAGGTCTTCACCCGGCTCGACCTTGCGCATCTGAAGCTGCTGGCCCGAGACCCACACCTTCTTCAGGTGGGTCAGCAGGTCCTGCGGCATTTCGGCCGGCAGGTCCAGCACCGAGAAGTCGTCGTGGATGTCGATGCGGCCGATGAAGCGGCTTTCCAGCCCGGCTTCGTTGGCGATCGCGCCGACGATGTTGCCCGGCTTCACGCCGTGCACGTGGCCCACTTCGATGCGGAAGGTTTCCATGCCCGGCTCGGCGGCACCGCGCGGGGCGATGTCACGGCGCGGGGCGCGCTCGAAGCCGCCTTCGCTGTTGCCGAAGTCGCCTTCCGGACGCGGCGGGCGCGGGCCGCGGTCGTCTTCACGACGCGGGCCACGCTCGAAGCGCGGCTCGAAACGGGCCGGGCGCTCGCCACGGTCGTTGCTGCGCTCGTTGCGCTGGTGCGGCGCACGCTCTTCACGGGCACCACGCACCGGCGGGGTCAGCAGGAACGGCGAATCGCCCTGCAGCAGCTTGGCCAGCGCGGCGGCGATGTCGATCGCCGGCACGTTCTTCTCGCCTTCCAGCTTCTGCAGCAGGTCGCGGTAGAACTCGGTACCACCGGCATCCAGGACATCGCTGATGCGGCTCATGAACTTGGTGATGCGGGTATCGTTGACCGCATCCACGCTCGGCAGCTGCATTTCTTCGATCGGCTGGCGGGTGGCGCGCTCGATCGCACGCAGCATGCCCTTTTCGCGCGGGGTGGCGAACAGGATCGCGTCACCGGTGCGGCCGGCACGACCGGTACGGCCGATGCGGTGCACATAGCTTTCGGTGTCGTACGGGATGTCGTAGTTCAGCACGTGGCTGATGCGCTCCACGTCCAGGCCACGGGCAGCCACGTCGGTGGCCACCAGGATGTCCAGCTTGCCTTCCTTGAGCATGCCGATGGTGCGTTCGCGCTGGGCCTGCTGCATGTCGCCGTTGATGGCGGCCGCGGCCAGGCCACGTGCCTGCAGCTTCTCGGCCAGCTCTTCGGTGGCCGCCTTGGTACGCGAGAAGATGATCATCGCGTCGAAGGGTTCCACTTCCAGGATGCGGGTCAGCGCGTCCAGCTTGTGCATGCCGCTCACCCACCAGTAGCGCTGGCGGATGTTGGCCGAGGTCGTCGTCTTGCTGACGATGGTGACTTCAGCCGGGTTCTTCAGGTAGGTCTGCGCGATGCGGCGGATCTGCGACGGCATGGTGGCCGAGAACAGGGCGACCTGGCGGGTCTCCGGCAGCTTCTTCAGCACGGCTTCGACGTCGTCGATGAAGCCCATGCGCAGCATTTCATCGGCTTCGTCCAGCACCAGCGTCTTCAGCTCGGACAGGTCCAGGGTGCCGCGCTCGAGGTGATCGATCACACGGCCCGGGGTACCGACGATGACGTGCACGCCACGGCGCAGGGCCTGCAGCTGCTGGCCATACGGCTGGCCGCCGTACACCGGCAGCACGCGGAAGCCCGGAATGCCGGAGGAATAGGTCTGGAACGCCTCGGCGACCTGGATGGCCAGTTCGCGGGTCGGTGCCAGCACCAGCACCTGCGGCTTGGTCTGGTTGAAATCGAGGTTGGACAGCACCGGCAGTGCGAAGGCGGCGGTCTTGCCGGTACCGGTCTGGGCCTGGCCCAGCACGTCACGGCCTTCCAGCATCGCCGGAATGGTGGCGGCCTGGATCGGCGAGGGGGTTTCGTAACCGACGGTGGCGACGGCCTGCATGACAGCGTCGGACAGGCCGAGATCTGCAAACCGCAGCGGCGTGGTGGAATCTTGGGACATGGGGAACTCCGAAACACCGCCGTTTTACGCGGCAGTGAGATAAAAAAGGGGGATGGTCCGCGCTTTGGGCGCCCTTTCTTATCGCGTGCCCTGGCGCTGCTCGGTCGGAGGAGAATTCACTCACTCAGGGGGCGATGATACCGCATCGTTCCTGAACAACGCGTACAGATTGCCACGTGGATGCCGTTCTGCCGCGTGCTGGCGCACAATACGCGCCCTCTCCCGGCCGGGCCCAACGCCCGCGCCCCTTCCCAGGATACCCGTTTTCATGCAGACCCTCGAATTTGAACTGGACCGCGACTACGTCGAGCTCAAGCAGCTGCTCAAGCTGGCCGACCTGGTCACCAGCGGGGGCGAAGCCAAGACCGTGATCGGCGACGGCCAGGTCCTGGTGGATGGTGAAGTGGAGCTGCGCAAGGCCTGCAAGATCCGCGCGGGCCAGCAGGTGCAGTTCGCCGACACCGTCATCCACGTGATCGCCGACAGCGACGCGCCCTGACCCTGTGTGACGACCAACGGTCGTCACCTACCGGTGAGGTGGGCGGCGATCAACTGGCGGAACGGGGCCACGCCGTGCGCCAGCCGCAGCCCGGCCCGGCGCAGGAGCCGCGCCGGCAGGCGGTCATTGGTATACAGCGAGGCGATCGCATTGGTCGCCTCGTAGAGCGGCCGGGAGGCCAACCGGTGGCCGCGCTCGTACGCGGCCAGCCCGGACGGCGCGGCGATGTCGCGCCCCTGCCCCGCCGCCCTGCGCACGATCCCGGCCAGCCGATGCTGGCTCCGCAGGCCCAGATTGAAGCCATGGGCCGTCACCGGATGCATGCCGACCGCGGCATCGCCGATCAACGCGCAGCGATCGCCGGCAAACGCGTGCGCGTAAACGCCCACCAGCGGATACGCGACCGGCGTGGCCAGCGGCCGCATCGCGCCCAGTCGATGCTCGAAGAACGCGCTGATGCTGCGGCCGAAGTCGCCTTCGTCCTGGGCGATCAAGCCTGCGATCTGGCGCGGCGGCAGGGTGATCACCGCCGAGGCCTGGTCGCCGTTGAGCGGCAGCAGCGCCATCGTGCGGCCATAGCCGAACCACTCCCAGGCCGTGTGCCGGTGCGGCACCTCGATCTGCATCCGGCACACCAGCATCGATTTGCCGAAGTCGCGCATCTGCGCCCCGATCCCCAGCAGGCGCCGGGTCGCGGAGAAGCGGCTGTCCGCAGCGACCACCAGGCGCGCGGCCAATTGGCGGCCATCGGCCAGGGTGACCGTGCTGTGGGTGGGGCCGGGGGCGACGGCCGTCACGTTGGCCTGGTCCACGATGTCCAGCCCGGCCTGGGCCTGCACGCTCTGCCACGCGGCGCGGCGGATCAGATGATTGGGCACCAGCCAGCCCAGGTCATCGCCGGTACGCTCGTGCGCAGCGAAGGTCAGCGCGAACGGCGAGCCGCCGTCCATCACCTTGGCATCGCGCAGCGGGGAAATCTCGGCCGGGTCCAGCCGCTCCCACAGGCCCAACGATTCCAGGATCTGGCGCGAGGCGTGGGTCAGCGCGATCTCGCGGCCATCAAAGGCCGGATCGGCCAGCGCAGCGCGCGGCTGCTGTTCGATCAGCGTCACGCTCAGGCCGGTATCGGCCAGCGCGCGTGCGAAGCACAGCCCGGTCGGGCCGGCACCCACCACCACCACATCCACAGACTGCATGATCCCATCCTGCCGTTACGTGTCAGGTGCAGCTTAGCGCCGCGGCGTCGGCGCCGTCCTTGATCTGGATCAGGCGCGCCAGCACCGGTTCACAGCAACGCCCACAGCAGCATCACGATGCCAAGCAGCGAGACCAGCCACACCAGGCTGCGCACATAAGGCACGCCGGCGGCGTACAGCGGCAGGTAGATCAGGCGCGCCCAGAAATACAGCTGCACGGCCACGGCGGTCATCCCATCCTGGCGCTGGGTCAGCACCACCGCCAGCACCGCGGCCGCGAAGAACGGGAAGGTTTCCATGAAGTTGCTCTGCGCGCGCTGCAGGCGGCCGGCCAGCGGGCCTGGCGGTGGCATCGGCTGATCGCGCGCGGAGGCGTTCCAGCCGATGCCGCGCTCGCGGGTGATCAGCGTGGAGGGCGCGAACACGTGCACCAGGCCGAGCACCATCGACCACACCAGCATCTGGATCTCGATACTCATCTGCGCAGGCTCCGGCAATCAGGGGGTGGCGGCACGCACGCTGTAACCGGCCAGGCGCCAGATGCGGTCTTCGTCGAACCGGAAGGAGACCAGTTCGCGCACCGGCTGGGCACTGTTGGCAAAGCGTGTGGGGAAACTGACGTTGATGTAGAGCCCTTCGGGAACGGTTGCCCCGGCGGCGTACTTGACCCGGGTCACCACCGGTTGGCCGCGCGAGGCCAGTGCGCCAAGACGTTGGCGATCAGCGGTGAGCTGGCTGACGAACGCCTGCTCGGTCACCGACTTCTTCGCCACGGCCGAAGCGCCTTTCCACGCCTCGCCGGCGCGGTTGGCATCGACCAGCTTGGCCACCTGCAACGCGGCGGCGGTCATTTCCGCATCCTGCTTCTGCACCTGCGCCTGCTGCGCCGGGCTCAGTGCCGGACGCGCTCCGGGCGCAGCCGCAGGCGCGGGGCGTGCCGGCGCGGGTGCAGGGGTGGCCGGTGGTGGCGCCTGGGCCAGCGTGGCGAAAGGCAGCAGAGCGGACAACAGCAGCAGCGGAACACGCATCAGGACACCGTTGGCTGGAAGGAACGGGCCCAGTCTACGGGAAGCACGTGAGTCCTCCGTCAGTTGCGTTCGGCGGCCTCGCCCGATGCCGGACGGGCGTCACCGAGGGTCCGCTCGGCGGTCTCCGGCTGGTCCGGGGCCACGGTGGTCGGCAGCAGAGTGGAGACATCGATTTCCGACAGCGGACTCTCGTCCGGACACGTCTCGTCGGGGAAACCGAAGCGCTGCTTAAGCGCCTGCCCGCAGCTGTTGACGGCCTCCAGCTCGCTGCCCTCGCGCTTGCACTCCTGATCGAAGGCGACCAGGAAGGCATCCTTGCGGCGCACGAACGCATCGCCGCATTTGCGCATCTGCTTGATCCGCTCCAGATCGTCCTGCACGGCGTTGGTGCCGTCCAGCCCGAACTGACGCAGCTCCTCGGCGGTCAACAGGCGCAGGCTGCGGTTGGGCACGGTCATCATCAGGTCGGCCACGCCCACCGCCACGCCGTTGCGCTGCAGGTAATCCTTCACGTTGTCATAGACCTCGTGGAGTTCGCGGTTGAGTTCAGCGCGCGAGGTCGCCTTGGAACTGATCCGCATCATGCGATGGATGCCGACCTTGCCCGAGACCAGCCGGTTATCGCCGGCGGCGAGCACGAACACGCAGGCACTGTGGCAGACCGAGCCTTCGCGCACCCAGATCGTCCAGTTGGATTCACCGATGCGGTCGCCGGCCACGATGGCGGCTTCGACCTGGCCACCACTGGAATCCAGGTCCAGGATGCGCCGCGAAATCCGCTGCGCATCGGCGACCACCGCCAGCCGGGCGACCAGCTCGGAGAAGCCCGGATTGATCTTGCCCACATAGCGCACGCGCAGCAGGCCGCGCTCGGCGCAGGGCTGCAGCGCGGCCTCGATGCTGGCCCGGTCCAGCGCCTCCAGCGGGGCGCCATCGCCGGCGTCACCGGCGTAGTCGGTATCGCAGCTGATCCACGCCTTGCCGTTTTCCAGCGCGGCCTGCGGCCAGCTCAGGTCGCCCCGCTCGGGCGCGGGCGGCGGCGGTGGCGGCGCATCGGCTGCATTGATGGACACCATGTGATCGCCATCGGCCGTCTGCGCCCGCACGGCCTTGTCGGCGGCGGTGACATTGCCCGGGTTCTCCAGCTGGCTGCAACCGGCCAGGCCCAGGTACAACAACGGCAACCACCACGACTTGAGCAACATGGACAACCCGGAATCCTTGCAAGGGGGGAATGCGCGGCAAAATGAGCGCGCACGCACAGTCTAGTGCGCGGCCGGCGCATCGCGGCAACCTGCCCTGAACCGGGCGACCCCGGCGTGGCATTGCTGTCCGAAAATGGCGAGCCGGGCCTGGGCTGCGGGCATAGACTGGCCCCCATGGAGACCGCCCTGCCCCTGGACCACACCGCCTGCGAACGTGCCCGCCTGGCCCGCGACGCGCGCTTTGACGGGGTGTTCTTCACCGCCGTGCGCAGTACCGGCATCTACTGCCGTCCGGTCTGCCCGGCACCGGCGCCGAAGCCCTCCAATGTCACCTACTACCCGACCGCGGCCGCCGCAGCGGCAGCCGGTTACCGCCCCTGCCTGCGCTGCCGTCCCGAGCTGGCGCCCGAGGCCCAGGACGCGCTGGACAATGAAACCCTGCAGCGCGCGTTGGCGCTGATCCATGAGGGTTATCTGCAGGATCAGCCGGTCGCCGATCTGGCCGCGCACGTCGGCCTGAGTGCCCGCCAGCTGCAGCGCCTGTTCGTCGCCCGCCTCGGCGCGGCACCAGCGCAGATCCACGCCACGCGGCGGCTGCTGCTGGCCAAGCAATTGCTGACCGAAACCGCGCTCCCCGTGACCGATGTCGCGATGGCCTCGGGCTACAACAGCCTGCGCCGGTTCAACGCGGCCTTCCTGGATGGCTGCGGCATGCCCCCGACCGCGATCCGCCGCCAGCGTGGCGCGCTGACCGACGGCGCGCTCACGCTGCGCCTGGGCTATCGGCCGCCGCTCGATTTCACCGCGATGCTCGGTTTCCTGCGCCGCCGCGCGATTCCCGGCATCGAGCAGATCGGCACGGACAGCTACCAGCGCGTGATCGGGCCGCCCGAGCGTCCCTCACTGCTGAGCGTGACCGACGATCCACGGCGCCCCGAACTTCTGCTGCGGCTGGGCCAGGTCGATCCGCGCGCGATTCCGGGCATCGTCCGGCGCGTGCGGCGCATCTTCGATCTGGACGCGGATCTGCTCAGGGTGCACGCCACGCTGATGCAGGAGCCGCTGCTCGCTGCGGGCATCGCGCAGCGCCCGGGGCTGCGCGTGCCTGGCGGTTGGGATGGCTTTGAAGTGGCCGTGCGCGCCGTGCTCGGCCAGCAGGTCAGCGTGGCCGCCGCCGCGACGCTGGCACGCCGCGTGGTGGACCGCTTCGGGGCCACCCTGGAAGGCATGCCGGCAGGACTGGATCGCCAGTTCCCCTCGCCCGCGGTGCTGGCCCAGGCGCCGCTGGAAACGATCGGCCTGCCGCGTACCCGGGCCGCCACCGTGCGCGGTGTCGCCCAAGCGGTGGTCGAGGGCCGGCTCGATTTTGGCGCCGGCCAGTCGTTGGCCGGCTTCGTCGAACGCTGCGTCGCCCTGCCCGGGATCGGCCCATGGACCGCGCATTACATCGCGCTGCGCGCCTTGGCCCTGCCCGATGCGTTTCCCGCCGGCGATCTGGTCCTCCAACAGGTGCTCGGCGATGGCACGCGCTTGAGCGAGCGCGCCACCGAGGCACGTTCGCAATCGTGGCGCCCCTGGCGCGCCTACGCCGTTCTGCACCTGTGGCACATGGCCACCCCTGCTCCGGGAGTTCCCTCATGACCCTGCTCTACGACACCTTCGACAGCCCGATCGGCGCCCTCACCGTGGCCGGCGACAGCCAGGGCATCCACCACATCCTGTTCGAGAACAACCGTTACGACGCCAAAGGCCGCGAGCACTGGCAGCGCGACGCCCATGCGTTGCGCGGCGCACGCGGGCAGCTGCTGGAGTACCTGCGCGGCGAACGCATGCGCTTCGATCTGCCGCTCGCCCCGCACGGAACGCCGTTCCAGCTGCGCGTGTGGAAAGCGCTGGCCGATATCCCCTTCGGCCAGACCTGGAGCTACGTCGAACTGGCACGGCACATCAACCACCCCACCGCCAGCCGCGCGGTCGGTGCCGCAAATGGCCGCAATCCGCTGCCGATCGTGCTGCCCTGCCACCGCGTGATCGGCAGCAGCGGGGCACTCACCGGATTCGGCGGCGGGCTGGCCACCAAGGCGGCCCTGCTGCAGTTGGAAGCCCGGCGCGATTCATTGTTCGCGTAGCTGCAGGTCATGCGTCATGCGTGGCGTGTGCCATTGGTTGTCTTCGACGCGTCACCGCCACGCACTATCATGGCGCGATGATTTCCGCTCGCCTTTCCATGGCGCTTGCCGCCGCTCTTTCGTTGGCCGCCTGCGCCACGACATCATCCACCCCGCCTGTCGCGCCTGTCGCCAGCGCAGCGCCGAGTGTCCCGGCCGCGCAGCAGAAAGTGCTGTTGATCTCCATCGATGGCCTGCGGGCGGACATGCTCGATCGGGGCATCACCCCGAACATCAGCCGGCTTGTCCACGAGGGTGTGCGGGCGCAATGGATGACACCGTCGTATCCGGCACTGACCTTTCCCAATCACTACACGATCGTGACCGGACTGCGCCCGGATCACCACGGCATCATCCACAACAGCATGCACGAGGACGGACTGGGCCAGTTCCAGCTGCACATGCGCGATTCGGTGGCCGACTCGCGCTGGTGGGGCGGTGAGCCGATCTGGGTCGGTGCGGAAAAGGCCGGCCTACGTACTGCCGTGTGGTCCTGGCCTGGCAGCGAAGCCGCGATCCAAGGCATCCGCCCCAGCCAGCTGCATGGTTACGATGAAGCCGTGGCCCTGCCCGATCGCGTTGACCAGGTGCTGGGCTGGCTGGGCCAGCAGGGCCCGCAGGCGCCGCGCCTGGTCACGTTGTACATGGAGCAGGTCGACAAGGCCGGCCACAATCACGGCCCGGAATCTCCGGCGTACGCCGCCGCGGTGGCATTGGCCGACAGCGCGCTGGGTCGCCTGCTCGATGGTCTGCAGGCCGATGGACTGGCCGACACCACCAACGTGATCCTGGTGTCCGATCACGGGATGGCCAGCGTACCGGCTGGCCACGTGGTGGCGACCGAAGACATGATCGATCCGACGATTGCCCGCGACATTTCGGTAGGGCAGTCGATCGGGTTCGCGCCCTTGCCAGGCAAGCAGGCCCAAGCCGAGCAGATCCTGCTGGGCGCGCATGCGAACTACGATTGCTGGACGCGTGAAACCCTGCCGACGCGTTGGAAGTACGGCAGCAACCCGCGCATTCCACCGATCATCTGCCAGATGCATGAGGGCTGGGATGCCCTGACCCGGGAGCGGATAGCCAAACGCGGCCCAGGTGACCGGGGTTCGCACGGCTATGACAACGCCCTGCCGTCGATGCGCGCGGTGTTCGTCGCGCGCGGTCCGGCATTCAAGCAGGGGCAGTCGCTGCCTGCCTTCGACAACGTGGATGTGTATCCGCTGCTGACCCGCCTGCTCGGCATTCCGGCCGCACCCAATGACGGCAACCCCGAGCGCCTGCTGCCCGCCCTGCGCTGAGGCGATCCCGGCGCGCAGGCAAAAAAAAACGCGGCGCAAGCGCCGCGTTTTTCATGGACCCGCCTGGCTGGATCAGCCGGCCTTGGCCACCGCTTTCTTGGCAACGGCCTTCTTGGCCGGCGCCTTCGTCACGGTCTTCTTGGCAACCGGCGCAGCTGCGCCCACGGCCGCCTTGCTCACGACGTGCGAACGCGAATTGCCGTAGCTGGCATTGAAGCGCTTGCCCTTGGCGGTCTTGCGGTCACCCTTACCCATGTCGTAACTCCTTAGTCTGAATGCTGCGAAATCTGATTACCCCGTACTGACACGGGTTCGGCGGGGCCGCCCTCTCAGGCGCCCCCGCGCACGATCGGAAAGCCTACCATGCGCGCTCTCAATGAGCACAGCTGGCGTCATGGACGTGGCCGTGGTTCAGCCGCAGATTCATCAGATGGGCCACACCGACCAGCACGCCGCCCAAGGTCATCACCACCGCATGCGGCACCGCCGAGTGGTGCAGCGGGTCGTACAACAGCCCCGCCCAGAGGGCGCTCAGGCCTGGAATCAGGAAGCCCAGCGCGCGCAATGCGCCATGACGGCGCCAGCCCCAGACCAGGCTGAACAGGCCCAGCAGGGTCACGAAGCTGACCAGGGCCAGCTCCACATCGTCGCTCATCCACACGGACAGGCCCAGCGATGGCGCAGCGGCCAGCAGCACCGGAAGCACAGCGCAGTGCACGGCACACAGCAGCGAGCCGGTGGCACCGAAACGATCCAGCAGATGGCGAACTCGAGCGAACAGGGGCATGACTTCCAGCAGGGTCTGCGAAGCGTTATGGAATAATATAACATCAATCCCGACGCGCACCCTGCCTCCCCCTGACTTGCCCTCTACCCGTCCCATGACGGGATTCGCGCGCCCCACCATTGATATATTGTAACAATTGACCGAAGGCCCTTGCCCTATGCGCTCCAGCTCCCTCCTGCTCAAACCCCATGCCCTCTCCCTGGCCCTTGCCGCGGCGATGCTGCCTTCGCTGGCGCTCGCCGCCGATGACGCCAGCAGCCACCGCGACCGTCACCTGACCGAACTGTCCACCGTGAAGGTCACCGCCTCGCCGCTGCAGGGCGATGCCGAATCGCTGGCCCGCCCGGTCGACGTGCTGGCCGGTGAGCGCCTGGACGAGCAGAAGGCCGGCACCCTTGGCGACACCGTGGCCAAGCTGCCCGGCGTGCAGAGCACCTTCTTCGGCCCCGGCGTCGGCCGCCCGATCATCCGCGGCCAGGAAGGCCCGCGCGTGGCGGTGCTGTCCAATGGCATGGGCAACATGGATGCCTCCACCGTGAGCGCCGACCATGCCACCAGCATCGAACCGTTCCTGGCCGATCAGATCGAAGTGCTCAAAGGCCCGGCCACTCTGCTGTTCGGCAGCGGCGCAATCGGTGGTGCGGTGAACGTGGTCGATGGCCGCATCGCCCGCGAATTGCCGGACCGTCCGCTCAGCGGCCGCGCCGAACTGCGTGGCAACTCGGTCAACGACGAGCGCAGCGGGATGTTCCGGCTGGATGGTGTCAGTGGCAACGTCGTGCTGCATGTCGATGGCCTGGTCCGCAATGGCGATGACTACCGGATTCCCGGCTATGCCGTGATCGATGGCCTGGAAGACCACAGCGGCCACGACCACGAGGAAGGCGATTCGGACGAGCCGCGCCGCGGCCGCCTGGACAACAGCTCGGTCCGCACCCGCGCCGGCGGCGTCGGTGCCACGTGGCTGGGCGATGACGGCTACTTCGGCGTCTCGGCCAGCACCTACCGCACCAACTACGGCATTCCCAACGGTGCGCACGTGCATGCCGAGGACGACCACGGTCATGACCACGATCATGATCACGACCATGGCGACGAGGAAGAAGGCGACGAGCATGACGTCCGCATCGACATGGTGCAGAACCGCTTCGAGACCAAGGCCGGCATTTACAACCCGGTCTCGTTCCTGAAGAACATCAACGCACGCGTGGCCTATACCGATTACGAACACGTGGAGCTGGAGGCCGGCACCCCGGCCACCCGCTTCACCAACCGGGGCATCGAAGGCCGCCTGGAAGCCGTGCAGGAGCAGATCGGCGGCTGGGATGGCGCGTTCGGCCTGCAGTTCGGCAACAGTGATTTCGGTGCCAAGGGTGAAGAGGCGTTCGTTCCGGATACCGGCACGAAGAACATCGGCCTGTTCGTCCTGCAGGAAAAGCAGTTCGGCCCGTTCAAGCTCGAACTCGGCGGTCGCCATGACCAGGTGAAGCTGGACCCGACCGGCGACTACCGCGCGCGCAAGTTCGATGCGACGAACCTGTCCGCGGCCGGCATCTGGACGCTCAACGACGCCGTGGATCTGCGCTTCGGCATCGACAGTTCCGAGCGCGCCCCGACCAACGAAGAGCTGTATGCCGCGGGTGCGCACATCGCCACCCGTTCGCTGGAAATCGGCGATGCCAACCTGAAGACCGAGCGCGGCCAGCGCGTCGAGCTGGGCATCCACACCCACAGCGACCGCGTCGACTTCTCCGCCTCGATCTACCAGACCAAGTTCAAGGACTTCATCTACCTGGCCGACACCGGCGTGGTCGAATCGCTGCCGGTCCGCCTGTGGACCCAGCAGGACGCCACCTTCAAGGGTGCCGAAGCCGAAGCCCTGTTCCATCTCTTCGAAGGCAACGGCGGCGACTGGGACCTGCGCGTGTTCGGCGATTACGTGAAAGCCGAACTGGATGGCAGCGGCAGCCGCAGCGTCGACATCGCCGTCCCGCACGGTGACCACAACCACAATTACAGCGTGGAGCTGGCCAACACGGGTTACCTGCCGCGGATCGCCCCGGGCCGCGTGGGCGCGGACCTGCGCTGGTCGCGTGACGGCTGGCGTGCGTCGGTCGGTGCCGTGCGTTACAGCAGCCAGAAGGACGTGGCCCAGAACGAGGAACCGAGCAACGGCTACACCCTGGTCGACGCGCACGTCGCCTACCGTTGGGACCGTACCGGCAGCAACAGCTACGAAGTCTTCCTGGATGGCAGCAACCTGACCAACCGCGAGGTCCGCCCGCATACCTCCCTGCTGCGCGACTATTCGCCGCTGCCGGGCCGCGGCGTCGCGTTCGGCATCCGCGCGTACTTCTGATCGATTCATTGGGTGGTTGTGTTACCCGAGGGGGCCGAAAGGCCCCCTTTTTTGTGCGCGGCCATCGGCGTGCTTTGCCCTGCCCGCACACTGTGGCAACGTGCACACCGAGCGTGCCGTTCGCCCACGCCCTGCCTGCCGGAGCCGACGCATGAGTACGTCCACCGCCGCCACGCGTGCCCCCTCCATGCACTGGGGGCTGTTGGTCGCCGCCTCGGCGATCCTGATGGTCACCATGGGCGTACGCCAGACCTCCGGCCTGTATGTCGATCCCATCCACCGCGGCACCGGCGTCAGCATCGTCGAGATCAGCTTTGCGCTGGCCATCGGCCAGTTTGTCTGGGCCGCGGTGCAACCCGTCTTTGGCGCCGTTGCCGACCAGCGCGGCGCAGTGCCCGTGCTCATCGTCGGCGCCCTGCTGCTGGCGGCCGGGCTGCTGCTCGCGCCGCTTCTGACCAGCCCGCTGGGGATGACCTTCACCCTTGGCCTGCTGATGGCCGCCGGTGCCGGAGCTGGCAGCTTCTCGGTGCTGATCGGCGCCACTGCCCACCGTCTGCCGGCCGAGAAGCGATCATTCGCCGCCGGTCTCATCAATGCGGGCGGCTCGCTGGGCCAGTTCGTGTTCGCGCCGCTGGTCCAATGGATCATCGGCACCGCCGGCTGGGCGCGCGCCATGATCACCATGGCCGTCATCACCCTGCTCTCGCTGCCCCTGGCCTGGCCGCTTCGGCGTCGCGCCGGCGACCATGCGTCCATTGCCGGGGCGGCCGACGATGACGGCCTGGGCGCGCAGCTCCGCATCGCCGCCCGCGACCGCAGCTACTGGTACCTGCACCTGGGCTTTTTCACCTGCGGCCTGCACATTGCCTTCCTCGTGACCCACCTGCCCGGTGAGATCGCCCTGTGCGGCCTATCGCCGACCGTCGCCTCGTCGTCGATCGCCCTGATCGGGCTGTTCAACGTTGCCGGCAGCCTGATCGTCGGCGCCCTCGGCCAGCGCTACCGCATGAAGTACCTGCTGTTCTGGATGTACGCCAGCCGCGCCGTGATGATCGGCGTCTATCTCGTCTCGCCGCCGACCGCGCTGACCTTCTACCTCTTCTCCGCCGCGCTCGGCTTCACCTGGCTGGCCACGGTGCCGCCCACCGCCGGCCTGGTCGGCAAGCTGTTCGGCCCGCGGTATCTGGGTACGTTGTTCGGGCTGACCCTGCTTTCGCACCAGTTGGGCGGCTTCTTCGGGGCGTGGCTCGGCGGCCTGGCGCTGGCCCACACCGGCAACTATCTATGGATGTGGTATGCGGACATGGGCTTGGCCGTGATCGCCGCGCTGATCAACCTGCCGATCCGCGAAGCCCGCCTCGGCTGCCACGGCCTGCCTGCGCCGCGCTGAACTCACCCGCCATCGACATTGCCCAGCGCGCGCCAACCAGGACGCGCCGAACCCGACACGCCCCCTTCCGCGCCGGACAGTTCTGTCCGATGATGCGTACATGCCTACCCAACGTGCCGATGCGGCGGCCCGCCGCGCCCAGATCCTCGATGCTGCCGATGCCGTGTTCGGCCAGCATGGCGTGAACGCACCGCTGGACCTGGTGGTCGAACGTGCCCAGGTCGGCCGGGCCACGCTGTACCGCAACTTCCCCGACCGCACCGCACTGGTCGAGGCGCTGCTCCAGCGCACCGTCAACCGCATCGCGCGCCAGGTACAGAGCCTGGGCGATCGCGACGACGCGCTGTTCGAGGTGCTCGAAGGCATGGCCAACCGAATCGTCCAGTCGCCCGCGCTGTCGGACTACTGGCGCGCGGTGGATCCCGATCAGATACCGATCCGGGCCGCGCGCGAGACCATCTACGAACTGCTGCGCGAACCGATCGCCCGCGCGGTCGGCGCCGGCCTGTGCCGCCCGGACCTGGAAACGACGGACATTTCACTCATCTCAGGCATGCTGGGAGCCGCGCTGCGTGGCAAGACGCGTGACGAACGCGCCCGGCTGGCCACGCGCGCCCTGCAATTGCTGCGTGGCGGATTGCGGGGGCCTGCCGACGGGGAGGGATGATGCCGCAGTACCTCAAGCCGGTTCCGGACTGGGAGGAGCACGAAAAACCGACCCTGCCGGGCTCGGCTTCGATGCCGTGGCATCCGCCGCACCGCCGCCTCGCCTATGCCCTGGTCGCGCTGCTGGTCGGCATCACCGGCGGCCTGGGCAACGCCCTGGTCAGCGCCAACCTGCCGTTCCTGCAGGGCCAGCTCGGGCTGACCCCGGCGCAGGGCAGCTGGCTGGTGGCCGCCTATGCGATGGTCAATGTCACCGCCAACCTGCTCGCCTTCAAGTTCCGCCAGCAGTACGGCATCCGCCTGTTCGCCGAGATCGGGCTGGGCCTGTATGCCGCCCTTGCGGTACTGCACCTGTTTGTCGGCACCTTTGAAACCACCGTGCTGATGCGCGCGGCCAGCGGCTTCGCCGGCGCGGCCTGCAGCACCCTGGGCACGCTGTACATGCTGCAGTCGCTGCCGCGCAAATACACCGGTAACCTGCTGGTGATCGGCGTCGGTATCGCGCAGTTGGCCGTGCCGATCGCCTGGCTGGTCTCGCCGGGCCTGGTCGATACCGGGCAGTGGCACAACCTGTATCTGTTCGAGGCCGGCCTGGCGCTGTGCGCGTTCGCCGCCGTGGTGGTGCTCAAGCTGCCGCCCGGTGCGCAGATCAAGGCCTTCGAGCCGCTGGACTTCCTCACCTTTGCCCTGCTTGCCCCCGCGGTCGGCTTGCTCGTGGTGGTGCTCGCGCAGGGCTACACGCGCTGGTGGCTGGACACGCCATGGCTGGGCTGGGCGCTGGTCGCCTCGATCGCGCTGTCCACCACCGCTTTCATCATCGAGCACTACCGACGCAATCCGCTGCTGCAGACGCGGTGGCTGGCCAGCCTGCCGGTGATCCACTTCATCATCGGCGCGTTCCTGATCCGCTTCCTGACCACCGAGCAGTCCTACGGCGTGGTCGGCCTGATGCGCACGCTGGGCATGGGCCCGGACCAGATGCGCCCGTTGTTCGCGGTGATCCTGGCCGGCGTGATCACCGGCATCGCCGCCAGCTCGCTGACCTTCGGGCCGAAGCGGCTGATCCCGCAGCTGCTGATGGCGATCCTGCTGCTCGGCAGCGCCGCCCTGCTCGACCAGAGCCGCACCAGCCAGGACCGTCCCCACGACTTTTTCGCCAGCCAGTTCCTGGCCTCGGTCGGCGCCGGCATGTTCATGGGACCGCTGATCATGCTCGGCATCACCCAGGCGCTGAAACAGGGCGTGGACCACATGATCACCTTCCTGGTCACGCTCTCCATTACCCAGACCCTGGGCGGTCTGGCCGGCTCGGCCGTGCTGGGCACCTATCAGCTGCACCGCGAACAGGTGTATTCCGGCGCGCTGGTCAGCCAGCTGGATCCGGCCGACAACGTGGTCGCCCAGCGCCTGAAGCAGCAACAACAGGTTTACGCCAGGCTGATCACCGATCCGGTGCAGCGCAGCGCGCAGGGCACCGCGCAGCTGGCCCAGATCACCCGCCGCGAAGCCAACGTGCGCGCGTTCAATGACGTGTTCGCGCTCAGCGGCCGCGTCGCGCTGGTCTTCCTTGGCTGGTTGCTGCTGCTGGCGGTCCGCACCGCCGTGCTCAAGCAATGGCGCAAACGCCACGCGCCGACACCTCCCCTTTCCGCGCCGACGCCTGGCAGCGTCGCGCCCCGATGAGCCCGCCCATGTCGACCCAACCTCCGCACGACGATAACGCCCCGGAAAACGTCAATCCGCCGCCACCGACCGACGCCGCGCCCGCTCCCGCGCCGCCACCGGCGGCCGCGCCCTCCGGCGTGCCCAAGTACCTCAAGCCGAGCCTGCGGAGTGTCATCATCATGATCGTGATCGCGCTGATCGGCATCGCACTGATCCTGCGCGCGTGGTCGCTGTGGCCGTTCGAAACCTCGCGGGTGACCACCGACAATGCCTATGTGCGTGGCCAGATCACCGTGCTGGCACCACAGGTCAGCGGCTACGTCACCGAGGTGCTGGTGAAGGACTTCCAGCACGTCAAACAAGGCGAACCGCTGCTGCGCATCGACGACCGCATCTACCGCGAGAAAGTCGTCCAGGCCGAAGCCGATCTGGACAGCGCCAAGGCAGCACTGGCCAACTCCGATCAGTCGCAGGCGCAGAACCGCGCGCAGATCCAGGCCGCGCAGGCCAACCTGTCTGCCGGCCAGGCCGAGCTCTCGCGCTCGCGTACCGAACTCAAGCGCTACGAAGAACTCGCCGACCAGCAACTGGTCGCCCTCAACGACCGTGACAAGTTCCGCACCACCACGCAATCGGCGCAGGCCAGCGTGCTGCAGTCGCAGGCCCAGATCCGCATCGCCGAGGAAACCCTGACCTCCACCCAGGTTGCCCGCAAAGGCCTGGAAGCCCGCGTCGAGACGGCCCAGGCCCAGCTGGAACTGGCGAAGATCGATCTCGCCAACACGGTGATCCAGGCGCCGCGCGACGGCCAGGTCAGCGAAGCCTCGGTGCGCCTGGGCCAATATGTCACCGCCGGCTCGCAGCTGCTGTTCCTGGTGCCCGATGCCTTGTGGGTGGTCGCCAATTTCAAGGAAGGCCAGACCTGGAAGATGCGCATCGGCCAACCGGCCACCTTCTCCGTGGATGCCTTCGACGGTCAGAAACTGCATGGCCACATCGAACAGATCGCCCCGGCGACGGGCTCGGAGTTCAGCGTCCTGCGTCCGGACAACGCCAGCGGCAACTTCACCAAGGTGGTCCAGCGCCTGCCGATCCGCATCGCCATCGACCCCGACCAACCGCTGGCCCCGCGCCTGCGCCCCGGCATGTCGGTGATCGTCAAGGTGGATACCGCCGCGGAAGTGCATGAGCCGGCCGGTGCGAAGCGGTGATGCGCTTGCAGCCTTTCCTCGCCCCAGGCTGCGTTACATCCGCTCTCGTGCAGAAATGAAAACGCCGCGCAGATGCGCGGCGTTTCAACATCAACAGCGTACCGACCAACGGTCGGTACCTACCGGCGGATGCAGCACCCCACGGTCGGTACCTGCCTTACCCCGCACACCGCGCGCACAGGCCATGCACTTCCAGCGTCTGCGCCTGCGGCTGGAACCCGAGCTCCTTGGCCCGCTTTTCCAGCTGACTGACAATTTCCTTGTCCTCCAGCTCCACCGCGCTGTGGCAGCTGTTGCAGATCAGGAACGGCACTGAATGCTGGGCACTGCTGGGATGGTGGCAGGCCACGAACGCATTCACCGATTCCAGCTTGTGCACGAAGCCATTGGCCATCAGGAAATCCAGCGCGCGGTACACCGTCGGCGGGGCGTCGGCACCGACGCCCTTGCCATTGCGCACCCACTCCAGCAACTCATACGCCTTGACGGGTTTCCCGGCCTCGGCGATCAGGCGCAGCACGTTCGCGCGGATCGGCGTCAGCCGCAGCCCGCGTTCCGAGCACACACGTTCGACCACCTTCACGAAGTCGGAGGCGTCGTGAACGTGATGGTGCGGAGCGGTACAAGCGGTCTTGGCGGACATGCGCGGTCTCCTGTGGTCAGGCCGTCGGTACTTTAGTGAGTGCGACCTCGATGCGTTTCAAGGCCTCTTCACGCCCGGCCAGGAACACCGTCTGCGAAATGTCGGGGCTGACCTGGGTGCCGGTGATGGCCACGCGCAGCGGCTGCGCCACCTTGCCCATGCCGATCTCCAGCGCCGTGGCGACGTCGTGCAATGCCGCCGAAACGCTCTCCACCGTCCACTCGCCGGCCGCGCCCAACAGCTCGCGGGCCTTGCCCAGCGCCAGTTCCGCACCCGGCTTGAAGTGCTTGGCCACCGCCGCTTCGTCGTACTCGGTCAGCGGCTGGTACCAGACCACCGCCTTCTCGGCCATTTCCTTCAGCGTCTGCACGCGGTCGCGCAGCGCCACCACCACGTCCGCCGGCGCGGGACCGGCGTTCAGGTCCAGGCCCAGCTTGTTCAGCTGGTAGACCAGGTGCGGGGCAATGCTCTCCGGCGTTTCGGTCTTCAGGAAGTGCTGGTTGACCCAGCCCAGCTTGGCCATGTCCAGGCGCGCGGCCTTGGAGTTGCAGTTGGTCACGTCGAACAGATCGATCAGCTCCTGGCGGCTGAACAGCTCCTGGTCACCGTGCGACCAGCCCAGCCGGGCCAGATAGCTCAGCAGCGCGTCGGGCAGGTAGCCGGCGTCCTTGTACTGCATCACATCGGCCGCGCCGGTGCGCTTGGACAGCTTGGCGCCCTGCTCGTCCAGGATCATCGGCATATGGCCGAACTTCGGCACGGGCGCACCAATGCCCTCGTACAGATTGATCTGGCGGGGGGTGTTGTTGATGTGGTCGTCGCCGCGGATGACCTCGCTGATGCGCATGTCCCAATCATCCACCACCACCGCGAAGTTGTAGGTGGGGAACCCGTCCGGACGGAAGATCACCATGTCGTCCAGTTCGCTGTTGGCGATCTCGATACGGCCCTTGATCAGGTCGTCGAACACCACCGTGCCCTCGAGCGGATTCTTGAAGCGGATCACGCGGTTCGGGTCGTCCTTGTACGGCAGGCCCAGATCGCGCGCGGCGCCGTTGTAACGCGGCTTTTCCTGCTTGGCCATGGCGGCCTCGCGCATCGCGTCCAGTTCTTCCTTGGTCTCGTAGGCGTAATACGCCTTGCCCTGCGCGACCAGCTGCTCGGCCACTTCCTGGTAACGGGCCACGCGCTGGGTCTGGTAGATCGGACCTTCGTCGTAGCCCAGGCCCAGCCATTCCATCGCCTCCAGGATCGCGTCGATCGCGCCCTGGGTGCTGCGCTCGCGGTCAGTGTCTTCGATGCGCAGCACGAATTCGCCGCCACGGTGACGGGCCTCCAGCCAGCAATACAGCGCAGTGCGGGCGCCACCGATGTGCAGGTAGCCGGTGGGACTGGGGGCAAAACGGGTGCGGCAGGTCATGGGGGGCTCAGGGCGGGAAACGGAATCCCGGCAATTTTACCCCGCCCCGGCCGCAAACCGGGCACTCCTCGCCCGGGATGGCGTGGACCGCCCGTTCCAGGCGGTCCACGCGTTGGCCCTCAGGGGGTCAGCAACGGCTTGCGCGGCAGCTTTTCATCGCGCATCGCCGCGTTGTAGACGAACGAGGCCACGATCGCGGCGGCCTGCTTCAGGTCTTCCGGCTCGGCGTGGTCCCAGGTGTCCAGGTTGCTGTGGTGGACGTTGGTGAAGTAGTCCAGCCGGTCCTGGATGAACTGGAATCCGGGCAGGCCCACGCGGTCAAATGCGATGTGGTCGGTGCTGCCGGTATTGCGGGTCGCCACGGTGGTCGCGCCCACGTCATGGAACGGGGCCAGCCACGCTTCGAAGATCGGCACCGCGGCCAGGTTCTCCTGCGCGTAGATGCCGCGGAAGCGGCCCGAGCCGTTATCCATGTTGAAGTACGCCGAGAACTTGTCGTAATCGCGCTGGCGCTGCAGGGCACCGGTCGGCTCACGCATCGAGGCCGGCAGCTTGAGCTGCGCCGGGTCGGTCGGTTCGGGGTAGCGCGCGAAGTGCCTGGACACGTAATCCTGCGAGCCGATCAGGCCCTGCTCCTCGCCACTCCACAGCGCCACGCGGATGGTGCGCTTGGGCTTGGCGCCCACCGCCTTGAGGATGCGCATGGCTTCCATCATCACCGCCACGCCGGCGGCATTGTCGGCTGCGCCGGTGCCGGTGTGCCAGGAATCCATGTGCGCGCCCAGCATGACGATCTCGTCCGCCTTGCCGCTGCCGCGGATTTCGGCCAGCGTGTTGTAGCCGGGCTTGTCCTGCTCGTCGGTGAAGCGGGCCTCGACATTCACGCGCAGCTTGACCGCCTGCTTGTGGTCCACCGCGCGCACCAGCTGGTTGTAGTGCTCGGCCATCATCGCCAGCTCGGGCACGCCGACCGGTTCACCAGCCTTGCGCGAGCCGCCGCCACCGACACGGATGATCCCGTTGTCCCAGCCGCTGATGCTGATCGTGGCCAGCACGCCCTGCTCGGCGAAGAACGCATTGGTGGCGCGGGTCAGCTCCTGCTTTTCAAGGTATTCCTTGGCCTTCTTGGCACGGTCGGCCTTGGCATCGGCGACGTCCTTGGGCACCGCGAAGACCTGCAGCTCGGCCAGGCCGGCGTCGTCGTGGCGGTGCGAATCGGACGTGGTGGCCCGCTCGTAATCGCGTGCATCGTTGAGCAGCAGGATCTTGCCGGCGAGCTTGCCCTTGTACTGATCCAGGTCGGCCAGCTTCTTGATCTCGACCTTGATCACCTCGCCTTCCACGGGGCCGTTGGTGCCCGGGGTCCAGGCCTTCGGCAGCGCATACAGCGGCGCCACGCGCGGGCTCAGCAGCTCCACGCTGGCGTTGCTGAACTCCCAGCCGCGGCCGAATGCATCGAAGGCCTCGTCATGCACATTGACCAGGCCCCACTCGTTGAACTTGCTGCGGGTCCAGGTGTTGGCCTCGCCCATGGCCGGGGAATTGGTCAGGCGCGGACCGATCTGCTCGGTCAGATGGCTGAAGGTCGCCATCACCTGCGACCGGTGGAAGGCTTCCTGGCGGATGCGGCTGACCATGTCCAGGTCCACCGTTTCCTTCGTCTGTGCACCGGCGACGCCGCTCAGTGCCAATGCCACGCTCAACATGCCCCACTTGAACACGATTACCCCCGCCTCTCGGCCAGACCACGAACAATCCCCGAGTCTATCGAGCACCGGCCCGGTGCCCCCGGGCCAAGAGTCATGGTCATTCCATCCAGCCGTACCAGAGCTGGCTGCGGGTGGGCAGCACCAGCAGCCAGCGGCTGCGGTCCACCGAGGCGCTGGCGTAAACCGGCGCATGCACCGGCCAGTCACCCGGCAGCCCGCGGATGCCGATCTCGCGCAGGGCCTGCGCACCTTCGCGCCACGGCCGGTACGCGCCACACCAGTGCGGGATCGGCAGGCGCCCACGCGCCTGCCGTGCCTGTTCCAGGAAGCCAAGCCCGTGTGCGGCGATGGCCGCGCAGGTGGCCGGCGCCAGGCCGAAGCGCACCAGCCCCGGCGCTCCCTGCACGCCGGGCAGCGCCATCAACGGTGAGGGCCAGCCCGAAGCCTCCCCCTCCAGGAGCGAGGCCACCTCCAGCCGCGCGGGGAGCGCCCGGCGCATACGTTCGTGCAGACAGCGATGCAGGCTCATCATCGTTGCTCAGCTCAGGCGTGCGCCGAGTTCGTACCAATCCACCCGACGGGTCACCCACATCACCGCGGCCAGCACGCCGAACAACAGCAGCGAGCCCATCAGCAGCGCGTTGTTCTCCGAGATCAGCAGGCCATACAGCGCGCCGTACAGGGCGCTGAGCATCACCGCAAACCCCAGGCCGCGTTGCCAGCTCTTCAGTACGCCGGACAGATACACGGTCTGGATGCCGATGCATGCCAGGGCCGAGAGCGCGTAGGCCTGCCAGAACGCGATGTGCTCGGAGAGGCTGAGCAGCAGCAGGAAGAAGATCGCCAGCGCCAGGCCCACCATCAGGTACTGCAGCGGGTGGATGCGCAGCTGCTTGATCAGCTCGAACAGGATGAAGCCGACGAAGGTGAGCAGGATGAAGAGGATGCCGTACTTGCTGGCACGATCAGCCTGGGTATACACGTCGACCGGATTGACCAGCTCCACGCTCACGGCCTCGGCATCGATGTCCGGGCGGTTGCGCAGCTGGTGCTGGGCGCGCGACGCCAGCGAGGACACCGCCCACTGTGCATCGAAGCCCTGTGCATCCACCTTGCGCTCGTTGGGCAGGAAGCTGCCACCGAACAGCGGATGCGGCCACGGCGAGCGCAGCGCGATGCGGCTGTCATCGCCCACCGGCACCACCGACAGCGAGCGCGTGCCATCCAGCACCAGCTCCAGCTCGACCTTGCTGCCCTTGAGCACGCCACCGCGCTCATCCTCAAGGCCCGGCAGGCCCACGTGCAGGCCAGTGCCGATGCCACTGACGCCGCCAGCGTCGGGCAGCAGCGCCAAGGCCGAGCCATCCACACGCAGGTTCGGCGAGCCGACCAGACCGCGCACGTCGGCGATGCCCACGGTCAGGAACGGGGCGCCATACACGCGGCCTGCCTTCACGGGATAGTCGTCATCGGCGAACTCGGCGCTGATCGTCGCCTTCCAGCTGTAGACCGGCACGCGGAACAGGCCGACGCGGCGCTCGTCCGGCTGCATCACGCCGTCCACCTTGAGCGTGGCCGGCATCTGCAGCCACTGCCCCTGCTCGACCTGTTTCTCCTTTTTCTTGGTGCCTGCCGCGTCCACCACCTCGACCTCGCGGGTTTCGGTCCACGGCACCACCCGGATCGGGCCGGTCAGGATCTGCGCGCCGGCACGGCTCTGCGCCACGCGCTGGTAAGCCTCGTCGCGGTAGGCCTCGCGCTCGCGGATCACGCCCTTGATCAGGCTCAGCGGAATCAGCAGCAACAGGATCAGACCGCCCACGATGGCGAACCGCAACAGCATCTTCAGGGATTTCATGACCCGTCCTCGGTTGGGAGGGGGCCAGCTTCCCGCGCGCCGGTGTGCGGGGTTTGTGCCGACGTTGAAGTCTGTGTGAAGTGGCGCGGTCAGCGCCGCGGCGGTACCGAGGGCAGCCGCGACGGCAGCCACAGCACCGCCTGCGCGCCGCCCTGCTCGCGGTTGCGCAGGCTGATGCGCCCGCCGTGCAGGCGCGCCACTTCCTGCACGAAGGACAGGCCGAGGCCGGAGCTGCGCTGGCCGGTGCCCGGGCGCGCCAGCGAATAGAAGCGCTCGAACACGCGGTCGAGCGCATAGTCCGGCACGCCACTGCCGTGGTCGGCCACGGTCAGGGCGATGCCATCGCCTTCTGCGTGCGCACCGAGCGCGATGACCGTGCCGGCCGGTGAGAAGGCCACCGCGTTCTCCAGCAGATTGTTCAGTGCCTGGCGCAGCAGATAGCCATCGCCCTGGATGCTTTCGGCCCCGGCTTCCACCCGGATCGCTACGCCGGCCGCCTGCGCACGCAACGCCACCGCATCGGCCGCGGCCTGCAGCAAGGGCGCCAACGCAAGGCGCTCATGCTTCTGCAGCCAGCCGTACTGCTCGACCTCGGCCAGCGCCAGCAGCTTGTCGATGGTTTCGGTGAGGCGCTGTGCCTGGCTTTCGATGCTGCGGGCGAAATGCGCGCGGTCGGCATCCGGCAGCGGCTCCTGCAGCAGCTCGGCCGCGCCGCGGATGGCCGCCAGCGGGCTCTTCATCTCATGCGTCAACGACTGCACGTACTGCTCGACGTAGGCCTTGCCTTCCAGCTTGCGGCGCATGGTTTCCAGGGCCTGGCCCAGATCGCCGATCTCATCGCGGCGCGGCTTCGGCGGCGGGACCGGTTCCCCGGCGCTGACGGCCTTGGCATAGCGGTTGAGCCGGTTCACCCCGTGCATCAGCCACGCGGTCATCAGCAGGCCGATCAGCGCTGACAAGCCGATCAACCACGCACCACGCTTGATGATGGCGCGCTGGCTGGCCGCGATGAAGGGATCGATGCTGCGGTTGGGCTGGGCCAGGCTGAGTACGCCGATCAAGCGGCGGCCATCGGCGGGATCGAAGATCGGCGCGGCCACGTGCATCACCGAGTGGGTATCGTCGCCGGGGGTTTCCGGGCTGGACCGCGCACCGTACTCGCCGCGCAGGGTGCGATAGACATCGTTCCAGCGCGAGTTGTCGCGGCCGACATCGCGGCCGGTCGAGTCATACACCACGATGCCCTTGGCATCGGTGATGGTGACCTGGTAATCCAGCGTGCGCTTGGGAAAGCGCCACACCATCGCCTTGGGGTCGCGTCGCTGCGCACGCGCCAGGTCGGCGACGAAGCGGCCGTCGCGGATGTGCCCGGCCTTGAGATCGGCCGCCGCCATTTCCGCCAGCACGTTGGCCGCATCGACCAGGGTCGATTCCATCGCCTGGCGCACGCCCGGCTTCACTTCGTTGACGAAGATGCGCATCACGAAGAACGCGGCGATGCCCACGATCAGGAAGAAGCCCAGGAACAGTTTCAGGCCCAGCCGCATGCCTACACCTCCAGTGCGTAGCCCAGGCCACGGTGGGTGCGGATCGGGTCGGTCTCGGCACCGGCGGCACGCAGCTTGGCGCGCAGGGTCTTGACGTGGGTATCGACGGTCCGGTCGGCACTGTCGGCGTCGCTGTCCCAGCCACGGTCCATCAACTGGGCGCGGCTGAGGATCGCGCCGGGTCGCTGCAGCAGGGCGGCCATCAGCGCGTATTCGTAGCGGGTCAGGTCCAGCGGCTGGTCGCCGAACCGGATCCGGCTGCCCTCGCGGTCGATCGCAAAGCGGCCGTGCTGCTGCCAGCCCGACGTCTCGGCGGGGGCCGCGGCACGGCGCAGGCGCGCGCGCACCCGTGCCACCAGCTCGCGTGGCGAGAAGGGCTTGGCCATGTAGTCATCCGCACCCAGTTCCAGGCCGAGCACGCGATCGAACTCGTCGTTGCGGGCGGTCAGGAAGATCACCGGCACCTCGCTGAAGGTACGCAGGGTGCGGCAGACCTCGAAGCCACTCATGTCCGGCAGGCCGACATCCAGCACCACCACGTCGAAGGCGTGCTGGCGCAGGCGGGCCAGCGCCTGCCCGCCGAGCAGGCAGTGCTCGGCGCCGTAGCCTTCGCTGCGCAGCGCATACAGGACGGTGTCGGCGATGGCGGTTTCGTCCTCGACCACCAGGACGTTGTGCAGGGGGTGGCTCATGCGCGCAGCATAGCCGCTGGGCCCGCCGCCCCGTACACTGCGCCGATGAATTACCGCCACGCCTTCCATGCCGGCAACCATGCCGATGTGCTCAAGCACATCGTGCAGCTTGCCCTGCTCGACACCTTCAAGCGCAAGGACAGCCCGTTCTTCGTGCTGGACACCCACGGCGGCGCTGGCCGCTACCTGCTGGCCAGCGAGGAAAGCCGCAAGACGCTGGAGGCCGAAGACGGCGTGATGCGCCTGATGGCCCAGCCCCAGCTGCCGGCCGTGGTCGAGCGCTACCTCAAGGCGGTCCAGGCCGACAACCCGGTCGGGGCGATGATCAGCTATCCCGGCTCGCCCCTGTTGACCGCCCAGACCCTGCGCGAGCAGGACCGCATGGCCGTCTGCGAAGTGCAGGACGCCGAGGCCGCGGCGCTGAAGGCACTGTTCGCCCATGACAGCCGGGTCGGCGTGTACCACGCCGATGGCTATGCCCAGAATAAGAAACTGCTGCCGCCCAAGGCCAACGGTGTGAAGATCGGCCGCGGGCTGGTCCTGATCGACCCGCCTTACGAAGGGCAGGACGCCGAGTACCAGGCCATCCTGGCCTCGGTGACCGAGATCCTGGGGCGCTGGCCGCAGGCCAGCTTCGCGATCTGGTTCCCGATCAAGCAGCGCCGGACCATCCTGCATTTCCTGCGCAAGGCCTGCGCCCTGCCGGTGAAATCGGTGCTGACCGCCGAGCTGCTGATCCGCCCGGACGACTCCCCGCTGCGGCTCAACGGCAGCGGCATGCTGCTGCTCAACCCGCCGTGGCAGTTCGACCAGGTGCTGGCCCCGGCGATGCCGGCGCTCAAGCAGCACCTGGGCGAGGCCGGCGCCTCGACCCGCCTGCAGTGGCTCAAGCAGGCCGAATGACCCCCTGAATCCCAGGCCGGCACCCCGGCCTGGCCGGCGCCTCCCGGCCGACACGGCGTGAGTGATCCGTTCACGGAACGCTGCCCCCGGGATGCGAGAATCCGAAGACCACCAAGGAATCACCGGTATGGCTACCCGTAACCGCATGCCGCCCTGGCACGAGATTTTCAAGGCACCCAGTGGCCACGAGCTGCTGATCCGCCCCATCCGGCCCGAAGACGGCCCGCCGCTGCATGCCGCGTTCAGTCTGTTCGGTCCGGAAGAGATCCGCGACCGTTTCCTGCAGTCGGTGACCGAACTGTCGCCGGAAACGACGCAGCGCCTGACCCACCCGAATCCCAAGAGCGAAATCACCCTGGTCGCGGCCGAGTCCCTGCCCGCCGGTGAAGCCGTGGTGGGTGCGGTTGCGCGCGCCTCGATCATTCCCGGCACCCGCGAAGCCGAGTACGCGATCCTGGTCAGCCGCTTCCTGGTCGGCCAGGGCCTGGGCCGCCAGCTGATGCGCAAACTGGTCAAATGGGCGCGCGGCAAGTACCTGGATCGTCTGTACGGCGATGTCGCCGAAGAGAACGAGCCGATGAAGCAGCTGGCCGCCTCGCTGGGCTTCCAGCCGATCCCGCACCCGAACGGCACCCCGGGCCTGGTGCGCATGGTGCTGGAACTGGACAGCTGAAACGGGGGCGCGTGTCCGCGCCCTGATCCTGATCCGTAGAGCCGGCCGCTGGCCGGCTCGCGGACATCATGCATCGCCTGGAGCCGGCCAGCGGCCGGCACTACCGCACTCCCGGCACTATCAGCACGGCCGGCAACGGATCGTCCCTGCGCTTGCCGCCGCTGGATGACGCGGCCGCCACGTTGCGGTCTGCTAAAATCGACGGTTCATGTCACGCACCTCCTATCCCGCTCCGCCGCTGCCACGTCCTGGACAGCTCCGCGCCTGGTGGCGCGCTCCCGCTTCGGCGACAGCGCTGGCGTGGTACATCGCCCGCGCGGCACAGTCGCACGACGGGCCGTTGCTGGTGGTCGCGCGCGACAACCATGGCGCGAACCAGATCGAAGCCGACCTGCACACCCTGCTGGGCAGTGCCGGCGATGTGCCGATCGTGGCCTTCCCGGACTGGGAAACCCTGCCCTACGACGCCTTCAGCCCGCATCCGGACATCATTTCCCAGCGCCTGGCGGCGCTGCACGCGCTGCCCGCGCTCAAGCGCGGCATCGTCGTGGTGCCGGTGCAGACGCTGCTGCAGCAGTTGGCCCCGCTCAAGTACGTCATCGGCGGCAGCTTCGACCTGACGGTTGGGCAGCGGCTGGATCTGGATGCGGAAAAGCGCCGCCTGGAATCGGCCGGCTACCGCAACGTGCCGCAGGTGATGGACCCGGGTGATTTCGCCGTGCGTGGCGGCCTGCTGGATGTCTATCCGATGGGTGCCGATGCGCCGCTGCGGGTGGAACTGCTGGACGAAGACATCGATTCGATCCGCGCCTTCGATCCGGAATCGCAGCGTTCGCTGGACAAGGTCGAGGCCGTGCACATGCTGCCCGGCCGCGAAGTGCCGCTGGACGATCTCAGCGTCTCGCGGGTGCTCGCTACGCTGCGCGAACGCTTCGACGTGGATACCCGCCGCAGCGCGCTGTACCAGGATCTCAAGGCCGGCATCGCACCTGCCGGCATCGAGTATTACCTGCCGCTGTTCTTCGACCAGACCGCGACCCTGCTCGATTACCTGCAGCCCAACGTGCTGCCGGTGCTCGCGCCCAACGTGTTCGAGGCCGCTGCCGCCTTCTGGGCGCAGACCCAGAACCGCTACGAACAGCGCCGCCATGATGTGGAGCGCCCGCTGCTGGCCCCGGAAGAGCTGTACGCCAGCCCCGAACAGCTGCGCGCCACGCTCAACGGGCTGGCCCGCGTGGAAGTCTGGCCGCCGGATCACGACCGCATCGCCGATGCGCAGCCGCTGGGCGACCAGCCGCTGCCTGCGCTGCCGGTCGCCGCGCGTGATGCGCCGGCCGGGGAAGCGCTCAAATCCTTCATCGGGCATTACCCGGGCCGGGTGCTGATCGCCGCCGATTCCGCCGGCCGCCGCGAAGCGCTGCTGGAAGTACTGCTCGCCGCGGAGCTGAAGCCGCCGGTAGTCGCCGACCTGCCCGGCTTCCTGGCCGATGACAGCGTGCGCTTCGGCATCACCGTGGCGCCGCTGGAAGACGGCTTCGCGCTGGAGAACCCGCCGATCGCGGTGCTCACCGAGCGCCAGCTGTTCCCGGAACGGGCCGGCCAGCAGCGCCGCAGCCGCCGCGCCGGGCGCGAACCCGAAGCGATCATCCGCGACCTCGGCGAGCTGAGCGAAGGCTCGCCGATCGTGCACGAAGATCACGGTGTCGGCCGTTACCGCGGCCTGATCGTGCTCGATGCCGGCGGCATGCCCGGCGAGTTCCTGGAAATCGAATACGCCAAGGGCGACCGTCTGTACGTGCCGGTCGCCCAGCTGCACCTGATCAGCCGCTATTCCGGTGCCTCGCCGGAAACCGCACCGCTGCATTCGCTTGGTGGCGAGCAGTGGACCAAGGCCAAGCGCAAGGCGGCCGAAAAGGTCCGCGACGTCGCCGCCGAACTGCTGGAAATCCAGGCGCGTCGCCGTGCCCGTGCCGGCCTGGCGCTGCACGTGGACCGTGCGATGTACGAGCCGTTCGCGGCCGGCTTCCCGTTCGAGGAGACGCCCGACCAGCTCGCCGCGATCGACGCGACGCTGCGCGATCTGGCCAGCAGCCAGCCGATGGACCGCGTGGTCTGCGGCGACGTCGGCTTCGGCAAGACCGAAGTCGCCGTACGCGCCGCGTTCGCCGCGGCCAGTGCAGGCAAGCAGGTGGCCGTGCTGGTGCCGACCACGCTGCTGGCCGAACAGCATTACCGCAACTTCCGCGATCGTTTCGCCGATTGGCCGCTCAAGGTGGAGGTGCTGTCGCGCTTCAAATCCACCAAGGAGATCAAGGCCGAACTGGAGAAGGTCGCGGCCGGCACCATCGATGTGATCGTCGGTACGCACCGGCTGCTGCAGCCGGACGTGAAGTTCAAGGATCTGGGCTTGGTCATCGTCGATGAAGAGCAGCGCTTCGGTGTGCGCCAGAAGGAAGCGCTCAAAGCGATGCGCGCCAACGTGCACCTGCTCACGCTGACCGCCACGCCGATCCCGCGCACGCTCAACATGGCCATGGCCGGGCTGCGCGATCTGTCGATCATCGCCACGCCGCCGCCGAACCGCCTGGCGGTCAAGACCTTCATCACCGCCTGGGACAACGCGCTGCTGCGCGAGGCGTTCCAGCGCGAGCTGGCCCGTGGTGGCCAGCTGTACTTCCTGCACAACGACGTGGAGAGCATCGGCCGCATGCAGCGCGAGCTGGCCGAGCTGGTGCCCGAGGCCCGCATCGGCATCGCGCACGGGCAGATGCCCGAGCGCGAGCTGGAGCGGGTGATGCTCGACTTCCAGAAGCAGCGCTTCAACGTGCTGCTGTCGACCACGATCATCGAATCGGGCATCGACATCCCCAACGCCAACACCATCATCATCAACCGCGCCGACCGCTTCGGCCTGGCCCAGCTGCACCAGCTGCGCGGCCGTGTGGGGCGTTCGCACCACCGTGCCTATGCCTACCTGGTGGTGCCGGACAAGCGCGCGATGACGCCCGATGCCGAAAAGCGCCTGGAGGCGATCGCCTCGATGGACGAACTTGGCGCTGGCTTTACCCTGGCCACCCACGATCTGGAGATCCGCGGTGCGGGCGAACTGCTCGGCGAAGACCAGAGCGGGCAGATGGCCGAGGTCGGTTTCAGCCTGTACACCGAACTGCTCGAACGGGCGGTGCGCAGCATCCGCCTGGGCAAACTGCCGGACCTGGATGCGGGCGAAGAAGCGCGCGGTGCCGAGGTCGAACTGCATGTGCCGGCGTTGATCCCGGACGACTACCTGCCCGACGTGCACACCCGACTGACCCTGTACAAGCGCATCAGCAGCGCGCGCGACAGCGGTGAGCTGCGCGAACTGCAGGTGGAAATGATCGACCGCTTCGGCCTGCTGCCGGACCCGGCCAAGCACCTCTTCGCCATCGCCGAACTCAAGCTGCAGGCCAACGTGCTGGGTATCCGCAAGCTGGAACTGGGCGAGAACGGTGGCCGCATCGTGTTCAATCCCAAGCCGGAGATCGACCCGATGGCGGTGATCCAGCTGATCCAGAAGCAGCCCAAGCTGTATACGATGGATGGGCCGGACAAGCTGCGCATCAAGCACCCGTTGCCGCTGCCTGAAGACCGCTTCAGTGCCGCCAAGGCATTGCTACTGACCCTGTCCCCGCGCTGATTTCACGCCTGGCGCCGGTCGCCAGGCGGTATCTTTCCACCGGCACGGGCGGCATGCCGTCCTGCCAGGATGGCGGTCTTCCGGCCGCCCACCACCGGACGCCCCCATGTTCGACTCCCCCCGGTTCGACGCTGTCCATCCGCAGGCGTGTTCCATCGATGCCCTGTCGATGTCACTGCAGATGCGCGACCAGTACACCCGATTCCATTGCGACCGCGTCGGCCTGCTCGGCGAGCAGCTCGGCCGCCTGTGCGATCTGGATGACGCGCAGCGCGCGCACCTGGCCCTGGCTGCGCGCTTCCACGACATCGGCAAGATCGGCATTCCGGACAATGTGCTGCTGCACCCGGCCCGGCTGGATGACGAACAGCGCGCGATCATGCGCACCCACCCCGAGCGCGGTGAACGCATCTTCGCCGCGACCGGGCGCAGCGACGCGGCCGAGGTGGCGCGGCTGATCCGCGCACACCACGAGGCCTTCGATGGCGGCGGGTATCCGGATGGGCTCAAGGGCAGCGCGATCCCGCTGGGTGCACGCGTGCTGACCATCGTCGATGGCTACGACGCGATGACCAGCGCCCGCCCGTACCGCGGGCCGATGCCGCATGCCAAGGCGATGGGCATTCTTGCCGACCAGCAGGGCGGCCTGATCGACCCGGAAGTGTTCGGGCTGTTCACCCGGATGATGGCCGCCACTACGTAGTGTCGGCCTGGGTTTGGCGCGAGCGTGCGAGAAAAGAAAAACCCGGCTTTCGCCGGGTTTTTCATGTCACTCAACCGCGTGCGATCACCAGATCACAACGCGCTTGCCGTCGGCCCGCACCATCGCATCGCCGGCCTTGCACTCGAACGCCTGCGCGTACGCCGGCATGTTCGACGGCGCACCGTTGGCACGGAAGTTGGCCGGGGCGTGCGGATCGGTGTTCAGGCGTACGCGCAGCTCGCCTTCATTGAAGTTGCGGCGCCACACGGTGGCCCAGTTCATGAAGAAGCGCTGGTCCTGCGAATAGCCGTCGACCTCGACGTTGGCCTTCGGGTCTTCCTTCAGCGCCATCTGCAGCGCGTCGTACGCCACGGTCAGGCCACCCAGGTCGCCGATGTTCTCGCCCAGGGTCAGCTTGCCCTTCACGTTCACGCCCGGCAGCGACTCATAGCCGTCGAACTGTGCGACCAACTGGTCGGTGCGCTGGGTGAAGGCGGCACGGTCGCTGTCGGTCCACCAGTTGTCGAAGTTGCCGTTGGCGGCGAACTGGCTGCCCGAGTCGTCGTAGCCGTGCATCATCTCGTGGCCGATGACCGCACCGATACCGCCGTAGTTCAGCGCCGGATCGGCCTTGGCGTCGAAGAACGGCGCCTGCAGGATCGCTGCCGGGAACACGATCTCGTTCTTGGTGGCGTTGTAGTAGGCGTTGACGGTCTGCGGGGTCATGCCCCATTCGGTCTTGTCGACCGGCTTGCCGATCTTGTTGAGCATGAAGCGGTAGTTGAACGTGCGCGCGGCCTGCATGTTGCCCAGGTAGCTGTCACCGTTGGTTTCCAGGCCCGACCAGTCACGCCACTTGTCCGGGTAGCCGATCTTCGGGGTGAAGCTGGCCCACTTTTCCAGTGCCTTCCTGCGGGTGTCTTCGCTCATCCACTCCAGCTTCTCCAGGCGCGCCTTCAGCGCCACCGAGAGGTTCTCCACCAGGTGCTGCATCTGCACCTTGGAGTCGGCCGGGAACACGGCATCGACATACATCTGGCCCAGGCCTTCGCCGATGGCGCCGTTGACCGACTCCAGCACGCGCTTCCAGCGCGGCTGCATTTCCTTCTGACCACGCAGCGTGGTGCTGTAGAAATCGAAGTTGGCCTTTTCGAAGGCGCTGCTCAGGTACGGCGCAGCGTCATCGATGGTGTGGAAGCGCAGGTAGGCCTGCCAGGTGGCCGCCGGCACGTCGGCCAGCATCTTGTCCACTTCCCCGAAGAAGCCCGGCTGGGCCATCGAGAACTTCTGCGCGGCCGGCACCTTCAGGGTGTCGAACAGCGCGGTCCAGCTGAAGTTCGGAGTGAGCTTGTCCGCGTCCGCGGCGCTGACCGGGTTGTAGCGCTTGGCGGGGTCACGCATTTCGATGCGCGACATCGAGGCCTTGGCCAGGCGCGTCTCGAAGTCCATCACGGCCTTGGCCTGGGTCTTGGCCTGCTCGGCATCGACGCCGGACAGGGTCAGCACCTGGGCGATGTAGGCAACGTACGCATCGCGGATCTTGGCCTGCGAATCGTCGAAGTAATAGCCCTTCTCCGGCAGGCCGAGGCCGCCCTGGCCGACATAGGCGATGACGTTGGCCGAGTCCTTGTAATCGGCGTTGGCGAACAGCGAGAACAGCACGCCCTGGCCCACCGCCTGGCTGTCGCGCAGGTACTGGGTGATGGCGGCGGTGTCGTTCAGCGCGGCGATCTTGTCCAGCTGCGGCTGCAACGGGGTGATGCCGGCGGCCTCGATCTTGGCCTCGTCCGAACCGGTCTTCCAGATGTCACCGATCTTGGCTTCCACCGTGCCGGCCTTGGCCTGGCTGGCGGCGGCCTGCTGGACCAGCGCGTGCTGCACTTCCAGCGAGCGCTCGCGCAGGATTTCGAAGCTGCCCCAGGTGGTCTGGTCGTTCGGGACCGGGTTGGCCTTGAGCCACTTGCTGTTCACGAACCCGTTGAGGTCGGTACAGGCGGCGATGGCGGTGTCCAGATCGGCATTGTTGAGCGAGATCAGCGCGGTCTTGATCTGCGACTGATCGAATACCGGCTTGGCATCGGCAGTGGCGGCAGGCGCGGTATCGGTCTTGCCACAGGACGCCAGCGACACGGCGATGGCGGCGGTCAGGCCCAGCGGGACCAGCTTGGAAAACTTCATTCGACTCTCCGGCTACAGATGGATGCATCACCCGGATCACGGGCAATCGGGCAGCGTAGCGCGGGAGGGGCCGGGGCGGACCGGCCAAAGGTCACACCATCGCGCAGCGGCAGCCACCCCATGGGTGGCTGCAGGAAGCCGGCGTTGCGTGCAGCCCCCCATGGGGTGGCCCTGCCCGCGGGGGTAAAGAAAAGGCCGGCTTGCGCCGGCCTTTCGTTGTTATTTCGCCTTGCCCTGGTTCGCCACGGCCTCAGCGGCCTTGCGCGCCGCTTCCGGGTCGCCCAGGTAGCGGAACGACTGCACGGTCAGGTCGTCATTGAGTTCGAACAGCAGCGGGATGCCGGTCGGGATGTTGAGCTCCAGGATGGCTTCCTGCGAGACGTTGTTGAGGTACTTGTACAGCGCGCGCAGCGAATTGCCGTGGGCGGTGACCAGTACGGTCTTGCCATCCTTCAGCTGCGGGGCGATGGAATCGAACCAGTACGGCAGCACGCGGTCCAGCGTGGTGGCCAGCGATTCGGTGCCCGGCAGTGCGTTGCGGTCCAGGCCGGCATAACGACGGTCATGGATCGGGTGACCCGGGTCTTCGATGTCCATCGCCGGCGGCGGGATGTCATAGGAACGGCGCCAGATCTTGACCTGGTCCTCGCCGTGCTTGGCCGCGGTCTCGGCCTTGTCCAGGCCCTGCAGGCCGCCGTAATGGCGCTCGTTCAAGCGCCAGCTCTTGCTGACCGGCAGCCAGTCCTGGTCCAGCTCGGCCAGGGCGCCCTGCAGGGTGTGGATGGCGCGCTTGAGCACCGAGGTGTGCGCGACATCGAACTGCAGGCCTTCTTCACGCATCAGGCGGCCGGCGGCGGCAGCCTCGCGGCGGCCCTGTTCAGTCAGTTCCACGTCCACCCAGCCGGTGAAGCGGTTGTCCAGGTTCCACTGGCTCTGGCCGTGGCGCAACAGTACGAGTTTCCGGGTCACTGCAGTATCTCCGACAGATGGCAAGGCAGACCCGCATTGTAGCGGCAACCCTGCCCTGCCCGTCCGCCGTCGGGCCGCCCGTGGCGCTCAGGGATGCGGATGCCCGTGGTGGCCCTGCGCGTCCGGTGCGGCGCGGCGGCTGTCGTCGCCGCCGTGTGCGTGGCTGCCGTGTGCATGGCCGGCATGATCGTGCGTGGCGTGGTCATGCCCGGCATGGTCATCGGCATGCGGGTCACGCGGGGTGCCGACGCTGCAAGGGTCGCCGCAGTGGTCCGTCTCGATCTGCAGGGTCACGTGGTCGATGCCGTGCTGCTCGTGCAGCCGGGTGCCCAGCTCGCGGCGCAGACGGTCCGCATCCACACCGGCCCCCATCACCACATGCGCGGTCAGTGCCGGGGTACTGGAGGCCAGCGCCCAGACGTGCAGGTCGTGCACATCCACCACCCCATCGTGCGTACACAGCGTGCTGCGCACCTCAGCGACATCCATGCCCTTGGGCACGCCCTCGAGCAGCACGTTGATCGCCTCGCGCATCAACACCCAGGTGCGCGGTAGCACCCACAGGCCGATCAGCACGGCGAGGATCGGATCGATCGGTTTCCAGCCGGTCCAGCGGATGAGCAGCGCGCCGAGAATCACTGCGACCGAGCCCAGCATGTCCGCCCAGACTTCCAGGTACGCCCCCTTGACGTTGAGGCTCTCGCCGCTGCCAGCACGCAGCAGGCGCATCGAAATCAGGTTGATGACCAGCCCGAACACCGCGATCACCAGCATGCCGGTGGAGGCGATCTCCTGCGGCGCGCGGAAACGCTGCACCGCCTCCCAGAGAATGTAGCCAGCGACCACGAACAGCATGCCGCCGTTGATCATCGCGCCGATGGCCTCCAGCCGCGCATAGCCATAGGTGCGCTTGGCATCGGGCGGGCGTCGGCTGAGCCGGACCGCGACCAGCGCGATCATCAGCGCGAGGGTGTCGGTGGCCATGTGCGCGGCATCGGACAGCAGGGCCAGGCTGTTGGTCCAGAACGCGCCGGCCACCTCCACCAGCAGGAAGGTGGTGGTCAGGCCCAGCGCCCACCACAGCGGCTTCTCGTGGCGGATCTCGCTGGGCAGATGGTCGTGGTCGTGACCCATGGAAGCTCTCCTGGACAATACCGGCAGGTTAAGCAGCGCCTCGCGCGGAGACTATTACACTTACCGCAGCGTT
This sequence comes from Stenotrophomonas sp. HMSC10F06, assembly GCF_001807865.1. NCBI lineage: Bacteria > Pseudomonadati > Pseudomonadota > Gammaproteobacteria > Lysobacterales > Lysobacteraceae > Stenotrophomonas > Stenotrophomonas sp. HMSC10F06. The sequence continues at coordinate 88,956 of NZ_KV791297.1, forward strand.
CAGTTTGCAATTCAATAACAACAGCGCCCGGCCGCTACCTCTCGACGGCCTGTGTGGCGGGAAGACAATCGTGCATAACGTTCCAAATCTTGATGAGGCCAGCCAACCGCTGGCGCTGGCCTGGGCCGATACGCTGGCGCGGACGCCGGCGGCGGCGGCGACGCTGCTGGCTGGCTTGTCGGCGGAGAGCCCGCCCGGGCTGGCCCACCATTTCTACGACGTGCTGCTTGAAGACCCGCGCGCCAGCCGCTTCCTCTCGCACGACCAGGTGCGGCTGCGCCTGAAACCGGCGATGCAGCGCTGGCTGCAGCAGATTCTCACCGCTACCCCGGACAGCATCAACGCGCTGGTCGCCGCCCAGCGCGTGATCGGTGACGTGCATGCCCGCGTGGGCATTCCGGTGGATCTGGTGGCCCGCGGTGCGCGTGTACTCAAGCATCGCCTGTTCGACCGCATCATCGCGCAGGCCGACGAAAGCGCGACCGCCTTCGAGGCGATCCACTGCCTCAGCGCCTCGATGGACATCGCGCTGGAAGGCATGACGCTGGCGTATACGCATGCACGCGAGCGTTCCTCGCGGACGGATGCGGCTTACCGCCTGTTCTCGCTGGTGCAGAACGTCAGCACCGAGCGCGAACGGCAGCGTGCCCTGCTGCTGGATTGGGAAAACGCCCTGCTCTATGCGATGGCCAGCCAGAATGCCGAGGCCGAGCTCACCGGGCTGGCCCAGTCCGAGTTCGGCCTGTGGTTTACCCACAAGGGCATTCCCAGCTTCGGCGAAAGCAGCGAAACCGGCCAGGTCGGCGCGCTGGTGGCCGCGGTCGATACCCAGCTGCGCGAAGCGCTGGCGCATGCCGATTTCGCAGCGCGCTTCGGCGCGTTGCAGGGCATCCGCGAGCGGCTGGCGCAGATCCGCACGCTGATGGGGATGTTGTTCGAACGGATCGGCGAACTCGATGCCGGCAGCGATGCCCTGACCAACCTGCTCAACCGCCGCTTCCTGCCAACCGTGCTGCGCCGGGAGATCGAACTGGCCAATTCCACGCAGACACCGTTCTCGGTGTTGCTGCTGGATCTGGATCACTTCAAGGCGATCAACGACGCGCACGGACACGATGGGGGCGACCGCGCCCTGCAGCACGTGGCCGCCCTGCTCGGCCAGCTCACCCGCGGCAGCGACTACCTGTTCCGTTATGGCGGGGAGGAGTTCGTGGTGGTGCTGGTCGCCGCGACTGCCGCGCAGGCCGCGGTGATCGCCGAGAACCTGCGCAAGCACATCGCGCAGAGCCCGGTGCAGCTGGCCAACGGCCACAGCTTGTCGTTGACCACCAGCATCGGCGTGGCCGCACACGATGGCCACCCCGATTACGAGCGGCTGATGGCACGCGCCGATGCAGCGATGTACCAGGCCAAGAAGCGGGGCCGTGACCAGGTGGTAGTGGCTACCGACGCACTCCCCGACGCCCCGGGCCGGCAGGCCCTGCAGCGCGGGTGATCCCCCGGCGCGGATGCCGCCCCCTCATCCGCCTGTTGCGGCAAGGGTGGCTGACCAATGGCGCATGCCTGGCGTGCCCGGTGCGGCGTAGCATCGCGATACTGCCGTCCGCTACAGGAACCTCCCGATGTCGATCCGCCGCGCCCTGACCCGCCCTGCTCTGCTGCTGCTCCAGTCGGCGCTGCTGATCACACCGATGCTGGCCACCGCACGCGAGGTGGCGGCGCCAGCCGAGCACGTCGATGCCGATGGTCCCTATGTGTTCCGTACCGCCACGGGGCTGGAGGCAGCCTGGGTGTGCAAGGACCATGTGATCCGCCGCGAGCTGCCGGCGGGCGAACAGGCCACGATGGTCGCGCCCGAATGCGGCTATCCGCACCCGCTGAGCGTGCTGCCACCGCGCACGGCGGAGGTCGCGCGCTTCCCGGCCACGCCGCGGATCGTCGCGCTGTCGGACATCCATGGCCAGTACGGCCTGCTGGTGAAACTGCTGCGGGCCCATCACGTGATCGACAACGACGACCGCTGGTCGCTGGGTGATGCCACGCTGGTGGTGGCCGGGGATGTCTTCGATCGCGGCCCGCAGGTAACCGAGGCGTTCTGGCTGCTGTACAGCTTGCAGCAGCAGGCCGCAGCGGCCGGCGGTGCGGTGCACTTCGTGCTCGGCAACCACGAGACGATGGTGCTCTACAACGACCTGCGCTATGTCAATCCGAAGTACCTCAAGAGCGCGCAGCTGCTGGGCCGTTCCTATCCCGCGCTGTATGGGCCGGATTCGACCATCGGCCAGTGGCTGCGTACCCGCCCGGTGCTGCTGCGCATCGGCGATACCCTGTTCCTGCACGGCGGCATCGCCCCGGAGAACCTGGACCTGGTGCGCAACATGGAGGCCACCAATGCCGGCTACCAGGCGGCGGTCGGTCTGCCGAAGGAGCAGGTCAAGGCTGCACCGGACACCGCTCGCCTGTTCGATGGCAAGACCAGCCCGATCTGGTACCGCGGCTACTTCGATGGCCGCATGGACACCGCCCAGGTCGAGGCCCTGCTCAAACAGCTCGATCTCACCCGCATCGTGGTCGGCCACACCTCGATGCCGCATCTCAGCAGCTTCCACGGCGACCGCATCATCGCCATCGACAGCAGCATCAAGAACGGTGAGAACGGCGAACTGCTGTTCATCGAGAACGGCGCGCTGAGCCGCGGCCTGCTCGATGGCTCGCGGGTGCCGCTGGCCGAAGGCAGGATGGGCGAGAGCGACTGACCGGGCGTTGCCTGCCGGTCAGCCCGTCCGCGTCAGCGCGGCTTGTAGATGCGCGAGACCATCCAGCCACCGTGGCTGCGGAAGCGGCCGCTGTCGCCGGTCAGGGCGAAGCGAAGCGCGACCACCGCGGCGCGCCCCCGCGAACAATGCCAGTCGCGCGCTTTGCCGTAGGCCTTGCGGAACGCACGGAACGGGCCGCGTGCCTGCGTGATGTCCAGCTCGGCGTCATGGAGGTCCATGGCGTCGGCCGGGGCTGCCGGCGGAGGCGCGGCAGTGCGGCTGGCATCGGGATGGAGATGGTCTGACATGGCTTCCCTTCGATCAACGAGGCCCGGAATCGGCCTCCTGATCGATAAACCGTGAAAACCATCACAAACCTATCGCGTCCCGGCCAGATCCTGCGCATGGCCGCCGTCGAGGCGTTGTTCCAGCACGGTGATGCGGCCGAGGAACTCCGACGTCGGCGCCAGTTCCTGCAGGTGCGGCCGGGCCCGGGCGATCTGGGCGCGGGCCCCGGCGGCATCGCCGTTGGCGTACATGGCCTCGGCCAGCGGGATGCGCCATTTGGCGGTGGCCGTGGAATCGGCGCCGTAGAAGCCGGTGAACGTCTCGACGAGTTGCGCCGACAGCGGTACCGCCGCAGAATCGCCACGGCGCTGGGCCAGCAGCGCCTGCTGCATCTGCAGGCGCAGTTGCAGCCATGGTGGCAGGCTGGGATGGTCCTGGCCGAATGCGGCAAGGGCACGGGCGGCCTCGGCCAGTTGCCCGGCACGGATCAGCCATTCGATCTCGACCAGGCGCAGTACCAGCAGCTGGGGCGACTCGGGCGGCAGCTCGCGTCGCCACAGGGCGGCCACCTGCTGCAGCGGTGCCTGCGCCTCGGCCGTGCGATCGGTGCGCAACAGCAACCGGGCCAGCACCATCTCCACGTCGAGTGTGTCGGCGTGCCCGGGCCCGAGCAGCGCCCGATAGCGCGCAAGCGCGGCGCGGTAGTTCTGCTCGGCCCGCGCATAGTCGCCGCGCGCTTCCTCCATCAGCCCATGCGCGTACTGCTTGACCGCGTAGGCGCGGCTGTCCACGCCATCCACGGCGGCGCTGGTCTGCAGGCTGTTGCGGAAGTGCTGATCAGCCGCCTGGTAACGGCCCAGGTCCAGGTACTGGCCCGCCAGCGCGGCTTCGGCCGAGGCGGTGTAGCTGCTGCCTGCGCCGAACATCTGCCGGGTCAGCGCGAAGCCGCGCTCGGCCAGTGCCAGCGCTTCATCGATACGACCCTGGTTGAGCAGGGTCGAGGACAGCGCGCGGAGGACCCGCTGGTACTCCGCCCCCTGCACACCCTGTTCGCGGGATGCCTCGGCCATGGCCTGGCGCAGAATCGCTTCGGCCTTGTCCAGCTCGCCCTGGCTGCGGTACAGATCGCCCAGGTTGGCCATCGTGGCCAGGGCGCCGCGCTGCAGCGGTGCACGGTTGCCGCCCCGGCTCAACGCCAGTGCGGCGCGGAAGGACTGCTCTGCGGCAGTCGGCTGCTCCAGCCGCGCCTGGGCCAGGCCGCGGGCGTTCAAGGCCTTCAGTCGTACCACCGGATCATCGTCCTGCTCCAGCAGCGCCAGTGCGTGCCCGGCACTGGCCAGCGCCTCCTTTTCCTGCCCCGCGCTGAGCAGCTGCACAGCCAGGCTGGCGCGCGCGTCGGCGATCTCGTGCGGCGCGGCGCCGGTGCGCACCAGGCCATCGACACTGTCGCGCAGCAGGGTCTGCGCATCGAGGGGTTGACCAAGATTCTGGTAGGCGCGCCCCAGCGCGGCCTGCATGCGTGCGCGCAGCGCCGGCGACACGGTACGGTCATGCGCGAGCCGGCGTGCACCCAGATCGAGAACCTCGCGCGCGGTCATCGGCGAGCCGTTGCGCAGGCCGGGATCGGCTGCGTCGAACGCGGCCACCAGCACATCGGCGATGCCTGCCGCGGCGGCCGCATTCTGTTCGGCCTGGTGGCGCGCCTCGCTCAGCCGCAGCACGAAGGCCAGCACCATCACTGCCACCAGCGCGACGATCACACTGGCGCGCCATTGCCGCCGCAGCAGCAGGCGCGCGCGATGCCAGCGGCCTGGCCGCCGCGCACGCACCGGCCGATGGGCCAGATGCCGTTCAACATCCTCGGCCAGCGCTTCGGCGGAGGCATAACGTTCGGCCGGATCCGTGGCACGGGCCTTGGTGGCCACCGCCAGCAGGTCGGCAGGCACCCTGCGCACCGGTGGCGGCGTGGGCTGCAGCAGCTGCTCCAGCATCACGCCAAGACTGTAGACATCGCCCACCACGCTGGCCGGGCGCCCCGCCAGCCACTCGGGGCTGGCATAGGCCGGAGTAAGGAATGGCGCGGTATCTTCGGCGTCACCCAGCAGATGCGCAATGCCGAAATCCAGCAACACCGGCTGGCCGTCGGCCCGCACCAGCACATTGCCGGGCTTGAGGTCGCAATGCACCACCGACTGCGAATGCGCGGCCTGCACCGCGCGGCAGATCTGCACGAACAGCCGCAGGCGGGCGGCCAGGTCCAGCGTGCCGCAGGCCCGGTCCAGCGGCTCGCCCGGTACGTATTCCATCACCAGAAAAGGCTGCCCGCCCTCGGCCACGCCAACGTCGTAGAGCCGGGCGATATGCGGATGCTGCAGATCGGCCAGGATCTGGCTTTCACTGGCCAGCCGGGTGGCCAACAGCGGATCGTAGGTGCGGCGCATCAGCTTGATCGCCACTTCGCGCCGGTACAGCGCATCGGCGCGCTCGGCCACGAATACCACGCCCATCCCGCCAACGGCGAGCAGGCGGCTCAACCGCCACGGCCCCAGCCGCTGCCCGACCAGTGCGGCCGGATCGTCCATCGCGGCCATCACCGCCGCCAGCGCCTGCTCGATACCGCCCAGGTCTGCCGTCTGCGCACGCAGCAGTTGCAGGGTTTCGTCGATCGTGGCCGGGTCGTCACAGAGCTCATGCAGGGCCGGATGCCAACGCGCCTCGGGCAGGTCACAGACCGCGTCGAACAGCCCGCGCACGCTCTGCCAGCGACCGGCCTCACTCATGCGCGCGTGGCCGGTCCGGCCAGGTGGCGGTTCAACCACGCCTTGGCGAACCGCAGGTCGCGATCGACCGTGGGTACCGAGACATCCAGCGCCAGGGCGATCTCTTCGCGGCCCATCCCGCCGAAATACATCCATTCCACCGTACGGGCGGCACGTTCATCCAGTCGGGCGAGTGCTTCCAGCGCGCGATTGAGCGCCAACACCTCCAAGGCGTCATGGTCCGTGCTGGCTTCCCGATCGACATGGGACAGGGTCAGGTTGACCACGCCACCGCCGCGTTTGGAGGCCGCCATCGCGCGCGCGTGGTCGACCAGGACGCTGCGCATCTTCAGGGCCGCCAGGGAAAGAAAGTGGACACGGTCGCGGTAGCCGACCTCGCCATCAATCATCCGCATCAGTGCTTCGTGCACCAGCACCGTCGGCTGCAGCACGCCATCCTGGGGCGTGCCCAGGCGCGCCACGGCCATGCCACGCAGCTGCGTATACAGCAGTGCAAGCAGCTGATCGCGGGCGGCGATGTCCTGCTGCTCGCTCCAGCGGCGCAGCAGGCGGGTGACATCCTGGCGTTCGGCCGCAGGCGGTGTCGCATCAAAAGGCATGTGGGGCGGGTCCGTGCATCACAGCAGGCGATCAGCCTGCAGTATCGCCGATCCCCCTCCGCATGGAGAGGGGGCCGCGGTGATCCCCGGTCACCGCGGCACCGGAACCGGCCTACTTCCCGCGCTTGGACAGAGCCTCCCGCAGCGTTTCCAGCCGCGTGGAGAGATCCTTCAGCGCGCTGCTGCCCTTGCCGACCAGCCAGGACACTTCCTCTTCGACGAAACCACTACGGCTGCGTTCTGTGTCCGGCAGCGGCGGCAGGATGTGCGCGAAGTAGGTCTTGTCCAGCACGCGCCGGAGCAGCCGCTCACCGGGGAAGGGCTCGTTGTTGTTGAGCGCACGCGCGGCTTTGACCAGGTTGCGGATGTCGTACTGGGTCGGGCTCAGGTCCGGCACCTGCTTGGGCAGGTCCAGCAGCGTATACACCGCCACGCGCGCGGTACGCACCGAGCTTTCCATGGTGAACACCACATCGTTGCGGGTCTCCACGAACTGGCCGAGCAGGCCCAGGTTGGTGCAGCCCCTGGGCACGACGTGTGGGCGATCACCGGCAGCGCGCGGCATGAACTGCGCGGTGATGTACGGCATCAGCGCGGTGCGCACCTTGGTGTTGGCAGCGATCTCGTCAAGCTGGTCGACGATGCCCAGGTGGTAGCACAGCTCGGCCAGGATCTCGCGGCCGGTACAGGCCGGCATCGGCTTGGCCACGTGGTTGCCGTTCTGGTCCATCAGCAGCGCATACACCCACACCACCAGCACGTCCCTGGGCTGATCGACGAAGTGCGGCTGCCGGTTCACGGTGAAGCTCAGCACCCAGTTGGAGTCGGTGAAGGTGATCACACCGCCGGTCACGGTCCTGCCCGAGTGTGGGTCGTTGACCGAGAGCGCCTTGATCTTGTCCACCAGCGGCGAGGGCCGGCAGGTCAGCGTGGCCGACTCCCACATCGAGCGGTCGATATCGCCATGGAATTTCGCCGGCTTGCCGAAGATCGGCGACTGCGCGGCGAGGTTGTGCCACAGTGCCCAGTCACTGTCCTGCCCGGGTGTTTCGCGGGGGCGCTTCAGCACCGGCACCGTCTCCATGTCGCCGTAGGCGGTGCCCTCGGTCATCGAGCCGGTCAGCGCGAACACCAGATCGCCCTGCGCAACCGGCAACAGGGTGTCGTTGCCCTCCACGCGGCAGCGCAGGCCGGTGACGGTACGCGTCTCCCCCTCCACGCGCATCTCCAGGTCGTATACCCGGGTGCCGAAGGTGACCTGCACACCCTGCTCGCGCAGCATCTTCACCAGCGGTTTGACGAAGCTTTCGTACTGGTTGTACTTCGGGAACACCAGCGCGGACATGTCGTTCAATCCGTCGATGGCATCCAGGAACCGGTGCATGTAGAGCTTCATCTCCAGCAGACTCTGCCAGTTCTCGAAGGCGAACATCGAGCGCCAGAAGAACCAGAAATTGCTCTGCAGGAAGCCGTCGCTGAAGTAGTCCTCGATGGTCACATCGTCGAGATCTTCCTTGCGCTTGAGCATGAGCTTGACCAGTTCCCACTGCTGCGGCTTGCTCAGCCCGAACGTGGAGAAATCCTGGATCTTCCCCTGCTGGTGCATCAGCCGGGCCTTGGAGTAGTTCGGGTCGTTGTCGTTCACCGCCCGGTACTCGTCGAGTACGCTGTAGCCGGCGGGCAGCTCCAGCGCCGGCACATCCTGGAACAGATCCCAGAAGTTGTCGTAGTTCCAGTTCATTTCGCGCCCGCCGCGAACGAGATAACCCTGCTCGGGGTCGCCGGCGCCATCGAGCGAGCCGCCTTCGATGTCCAGGCTGTCGATCAGGGTGATGTTGCCTGCGGGCATGCCGCCATCTCGGATGAGGTAGAACGCGGCGGCCAGGCCGGCGATGCCGGTGCCGATGATCCACGCCTTGCGTGTCGCCACGCCCTCCGGTGCCACCGGGCGGTTGCGCATGTAGGCGCCCATCATGTCCGGCGGCGGCAGCGTGTTCTCCGGCCGGTTGGACCAGTAACCACCCGTTGCATCGGGTTCCTTGTCGATCACCGTCGCGCGGCGCACGTTCTTTTCCTCGGCAGCCATATCTCCACTCCTTATTCGATGGACCTACGGGATGCACCGGATGACCCGGCGCCCGGCAGCACGGCTTCCCTACCGCTCGCGGCCCCCTCCTGGCACCGCGCTGCACACCGCGATGGTACGCACCCCACCTGTGACGGCATTGATCCGCATCAATGTCCTTGCGGTTGCATTCCGTGCGACAGATGTCGCACACTTGCGACACTCCGCCAAACCGGGATTCCCATGTCCGCGCTGCCTACCCCCTCCAACGCCGAGCTCGAACTGCTCAAGGCACTGTGGCGCCAGGGCGCCTGCAGCGCGCGCGAAGTGCACAACGGCGCCGTGGCCGCGCTCGACTGGTCCTATTCCTCCACGCGCAAGACGCTGCAACGGATGATCGACAAGGGACTGGTCGAAGAAACCGTCGAGCACGGGTTGAACATGTACCGCGCCCGGGTCGGCAAGGTCGCCACGCTGGCCGCCCTCAGCACAGACTTCGCGCGCCGGGTGCTGGAAATCGATGGCGCGTTGCCGGCCCAGGCGTTCGCCGACAGCCGCCTGCTCAGCGAACAGGAGCTGCAGCAGCTCGACGCGCTGCTGCGTGCACCTGCCAAGGACGACCAGGCATGAGCCTGACGCTGGGATTCTGGGCGGTGCAGGCCGCGGGCGCCCTCGCCGCTGGCGGGCTGGCCTGGGTTGCCGGCCAACGCCTCCACCGCCACCTGGGCCTGTCCCACGCGGCCTATGGCTACTGGCTGGGGCTGTGGTTGCTGGCGGTGATGCCCGTGCTGCTGTCGACGCTGGTGGCGCTGTGGGTGCCCGCACCGCTTGTCGCGCTGCCGCCCGTGCTGACGATGCCGCTGCCGGTCGCGTTGGACCTGGGAGACGCCGGCACCGCCGGCGGCGTTGCGGCGACCTCTCCCTGGATACGTCCTTCCACCGCCATGCTGCTGGCGGCGCTGTATTTCGCCGGCCTGGGCGTCGCCTTGCTGCGCGTGGCCTACGGCATGCGGGCCACGGCCCGGCTGTGCCGCGCCACGACCCCGATCACGCCCGCAGACTGGCCGGGACCGCGCAGCCGTGCCTGCGCGCAGCGGCTGATGTCGGCCGGCGTTGTCTGTCGCGTCAGCGCAATGCCAATGAGCCCGTTCGCAGTGCGCTGGCCACGACCGATGATCGTGCTGCCCCGGTCGGCCCTGGCACACCTGGAGGACCGTGCGTTGAGCCTGATCCTCGGCCATGAAGCAGCGCACCTGGTGCGCCGCGATCCGCAGCGCGCGGGTCTGATGGCGATGATCAACGCCATGCTGTGGTTCAACCCGTTCCTGCCCCGCCTCACCGCACGCGTGCAGCTGGCGGCAGAACTGCGCTGCGATGCGCGGGCACTCGCAGACGATGCCCAGGGCGGGCGCGAGTTCGCCACCGCCTATGTGCGCACGCTGCGCCTGTCCGCCGCCGCCCACACGCCTGCCCAGGCACTGACCCACCGCGATCTGGCCGGCCATGAAATCCGCATCCGCCACATGCTGCATGGCGATGCCGCGCGGCCGCTGGCACGATCACGGCGCGTGATGCTGCTGGGCAGCGCGCTGCTGGTCGGGAGTCTGCTGATGGTGATGCAGGCGAGTACGGCGCGGCCGCTGCCGGATCCTGCCGCCGGCAATGCGCCGCCTGCGGCCTCGATGACGCATGCCGTACTGCCCCTGCCATTGCCACCGGTGCGCCAGCGTTCCAGCGAGATGCGTTTCCAGGCGCCGCTGGAGACACCGCGGGTCACCGGTCACTTCGGCGACACCGGCAGCATCCGGCAGCGGCCGCACCGCGGCACCGATTTCGGTGCACGCTCCGGCACGCCCGTGCTGGCCCCCGCCGACGGGCGCGTCGTCGCGGCCACGACTGCCTACCCGGACGGTCCCCAGTACGGCACGGTGGTGGTGATCGATCACGGCCAAGGCTGGCAGACGCTGTATGCGCACCTGCAGGGCACCGATGTCGTGGTCGGGCAGCAGGTGCAGGCCGGCGAGCAGATCGCCCGCGTCGGCAGCACCGGACGCGTGACCGGTCCGCACCTGCACCTGGAAATGCTCCGCAACGGCGAGCGCGTCGACCCGCAGGCGCATCTGCCATGACCGGCTGACCGCCCCCCCACACATCCGCCCCTCCGCTGCATTTCGTTTTCCTGGCCACAGGAGGGGCGCGTGTTGCCCCGCGAAATGCCCCCTGCCCTCCTGCACGGACCGCCCCATGTCACCGACGTTCCGCACCGTACTTGCCCTGACCCCGCTGTGTGCCGCGTTCTCCAGCGCTGCACAGTCACTGCCCGCACCGCAGGCGCCGCCACCCACCGAACTGGAGACCGTGCAGGTGCAGGGCACCGTGTACGACGCACGCCGCGAGGACACCGCCACCCGGATCGTGGTCGACGCTGAAGCGCTGCGCCAGTACGGCGACATCGGTCTGGTGGACGCGCTCAAACGCCTGCCCGGCATTACCGTCGGCACGGGTGCGCCCGGCCGCAGCGGCACGCTGTCATTGCGGGGGTTGGGTGCGGGCTATACCCAGATCCTGCTCAACGGCCAGAAAGCACCCGCCGGGTTCGACCTGGACTCGCTCACGCCGGAGATGGTCGAGCGCGTGGAGATCATCCGCGCACCCACCGCCGACCAGCGCGCCGAAGCGATCGCCGGCTCGATCAACATCGTGCTGGCCGCAGGCGCGCGAAAGGACAACGGGCAGCTGTCGGTGGCCTGGGGCAACAGCAATGGGCGGAACACGCCCTCGGTCAGCTGGCAGCGCAACCGGCGCGCCGACCACCGCAGCAGCGCGATCACGGCGACCGCATCGCGCCGCGAGTTCCTGGTCGAGGAAACCGGTACCGAGCGTGCATGGAATCGGCAGGGAATACCGACCACCCTGCGTGACACCTCCCTGCGCGCCAGCGGAAACCGCGATGTGTTTTCACTGGCGCCCAGCCTTGAAGCGACGCTGGAGAACGGCGATATCTTCGCGCTGCAGGGCTTCGCCGATGCGAGCCGGTTCAACCGCATCACCGACATCGACTGGGCCACCACGCTCGGCGCCCCACTGCAGACCACCCGCTATCAACAACGCACGCGCATCGACGTGGCGCAGGCCAATGGCAGCATGACGTGGACGCGGGCATTCGAACGGGGCGGCACGTTCACCACCAAACTGCGCCTGGGCGGCAACCGCGAGCGCTACACCTATCGGGAACAGGGCCAGGCCGCGGATGGGCAACAGAACCTGGAGGACCACACCGACGCGCGGTTGACCGTGGGCGATCTGAACAGCAGTGGCAAGTACACGCTGCCCGCCCGCGGGCGGCATGCACTGCAGCTCGGCTGGGAGGGCAGCGAGGATCGCCGCGATGAAGCACGCGTGCAGCAGCTGTTGCCTGTCCACGAGGGCGACGTGGTGGCGATCAGCGATCTGGCTTTCGACGCGCGCATCCGTCGCCTGGCGCTGTACGTGCAGGATGACATCTCACTGAGCGAGCGCTGGTCCCTCTATGCCGGCGCACGCTGGGAACAGATCGATACCCGCAGTGACGGCAGCAGCTTCAGCGGCATCCAGCGCCGTGACCAGGTGCTCTCACCGGTGTTGCAGTCACTCTGGAAAATGCCCGGCACCCGGGGCGACCAGCTGCGCGTCGCGCTGACCCGCACCTATCGCTCGCCTACGCTGGCCTCGCTGATCCCGCGCCCGTACACCTCGACCAACAACCGCCCGCTCAACCCCGACGAACGCGGCAACCCGGCGCTGCGGCCCGAACTGGCGACCGGCGTGGACCTGTCCTACGAAACCTACGGCAAGGAGGGCGCGCAGCTCAGCATCGGCGGTCATGCGCGCCGGATCAGTGAGGTGATCCGCACCGAAACACATCTGCAGGATGGTCGCTGGGTGGCCACGCCGGTCAACGGCGGCACCGCGATGACCTGGGGGCTGGAGATGGATACGGCATTCCGTCTGCCGCAGCTGATCGCAGGCGCGCCGGCCGTGGCGGTGCGTTTCAATGCGACCGCCAACGATTCGCGCGTGGATGATGTGCCCGGTCCGGACAACCGTCTTGATGAGCAGGTGCGCTTCAGCGGCACCCTGGGCGCGGACTACGAGATCCGCACCGGCTGGACGGTCGGCGGCAGTTACACCTACCGCACCGGCGGCACGGTGCAGGTCAGCCCCGGCCAGTTCGAGATCAGTGCGTATGGGCGCGAGTTGGACCTGTACTCGCTGTGGTCGCTGCGCGCAGGCAGCAAGCTGCGGCTGAGCCTCAACAACGCGCTGCACGGGGCGCTGCACACGGGGCAGGAGCGGGTCAGCGAAGACGGTACCGAGCAGCTGCGGCGCCAGCGCAGGGCATCCCCGCTGCTGCGCCTTCAGCTGGAACTGCCGCTCTAGCCCGGCTCAGCCGGGCTGTCGGCTGGCCTCACCCACCGCCGGCAGTGCCCGTGCGCGGCCGGGCTTGCTCGGGAAGGCATGGCGCACGATCCGCCACATCACCTGGCCGAACTGCCGCGGCAGCGAACCGGTGTTGTAGTGCTGGCCGTAGCGCGCGCAGATGTCCTTCACTTCCACGGCGATCGCGGCATAGCGGTTCGCCGGGATGTCCGGGTAGAAGTGATGCTCGATCTGGTGGCTGAGGTTGCCCGACATGACATTCATCAGCTTGCCGCCGGTCAGGTTGGACGAGCCGCGCAGCTGGCGCAGGTACCAGTGGCCGCGACTTTCATCGCGCACGCATTCCTTCGGGAAGGTCTCCGCGTCGGCGGTGAAGTGGCCGCAGAAGATGATCACGTAGGTCCACACGTTGCGGATCAGGTTGGCGGCCACATTGCCCAGCAGCACCGGCAGGAAGAACGGCCCGGCCAGCGCCGGGAACAGCAGGTAGTCCTTGAACATCTGCTTGCCCATCTTGCGGCCGACTGGACGGAACTGCGCGCCCAGCTGACGCAGCGTCATCTTTCCGGCGAACACGCGACCCAGGCGCAGGTCCTGTATCGCGATGCCCCATTCGAACAGCAGCGCGAACACCACCGCCACCACCGGCTGCATCAGGTAGAACGGGCGCCAGCGCTGCTCGGGGAAGATCCGCAGCAGGCCGTAGCCGATATCGTCGTCCAGCCCGCGCACGTTGGTATAGGTGTGGTGGCGGAAGTTGTGGGTCTTGCGCCAGTTGTCGGCGGTGCCGACGATGTCCCACTCATAGGTGCTGCCCTGCAGCTGCGGATCGCCCATCCAGTCGTACTGGCCATGGATGACGTTGTGCGCCAGCTCCATGTTTTCCAGGATCTTGGACAGCGCCAGCATCACCACGCCGGCGATCCACGCCGGAATCAGCACGCTGTGTACGAACGCCCCCAGGAACAGCAGCGCGCGGCCCGCCACGCCGGTCCAGCGCACCGCCGCCACGACGCGGCGGATATAGCGCGCATCGCGCGCACCCAGCGTGGCCAGATGGCGCGCGCGCAGGGCATCGAGTTCATCGCCGAAGGCCTGCAGTTCGGCCGGGGACAGCGCGCGGTTATGCACGGAAGACATGGTCACAGCTCCAGGATCAGGTCGGTGCTGGCGCTGTTCACGCACAGCTTCACTTGCGTCGCCGGTTCGGCCGCGTGTTCACCGGTGAGGGTGTGGCGGGTAACGCCGGACACCTTGCCGCAGACGCAGGTATTGCAGATGCCCATCCGGCAGCCACTGGCCGGGCGCAGCCCTTCGGCTTCCAGCGCCTGCAGCAGCGAGGTGCCGCGCGGCAAGGAGAGCGTGCGCCCGCTGCGGCGCAGTTCGACCTGCACCGTGCCGCTCTCGGCCTCGGGCAGGACCGGCGGGGTAAACGCTTCGGACTGCAGCGAGGCGACCTGGCCCAGCAGGCGCGTCTGCGCTGCATCGACGAAGCCACCCGGGCCGCATACCAGCGCACGGGCGCTGCTCAGATCGCCCAGGGTGTCGAACGCGAACGCATCGACCCGCGAGGCAGGCGCCGCCGGATCGCGGGTCAACGCGATGTGCAGCGTGAACGACGGATGGCGTGCCGCGAGGGCGGCCAGCTCATCGGCAAAACACAGTTCCTCGCGGCGGCGTGCCCAGTACACCAGGTCCACCTGGCCGGGCATCCCGGCGCCATCAAGCTGGCGCAGCAGCGCGCGCATCGGGGTGATGCCGCTGCCAGCGGCCAACAGCAGCAGGCGTTCGCTGGAGGGCGTCGGCAAGGTCATCTCACCGAACGCCTGGCCGAGTTCGAACACCTCACCGATCGCCGCGGCACCGGCCAGATGCTGGCTGACCGCGCCGCCGGCAATCGCCTTGACGGTAATGGCCAGCCGCCCATCGGCCAACACGGTCGGACTGTAGCTGCGCGACAGGCGGCGCCCGTCGACCTCCACGCCGAGGGTCACGTGCTGGCCCGGCAGCAGGCCGCGGAAATGGCGGTTGGGCGTGAGCACCAGGGTCACCGCATCCGCGCTCTCGGTCGTGCGCGACACCAGCCGGGCCAACGGGCGGCGCAAGGTCCACAGCGGATGCAGGCGGGTGCCCCAGAAGTCGAACAGCTCCTCGGAGACCCAGCGGCGGGGGCTGGCGGCGTGACGGCGGGCGGCAATGCGCGGGACGGTGCTCATGCTGTGCACTATACGGCCGAGCATACGACTGTGTATACAGCTGTATATTGCCGGGACGGGCTATGATTCAGGGACTTGACCGCGCTGCCCCTGATGACCACCCCAGACCTGCCCCTGCCCCTGCCCGCCTCCGACGACGCCCATCCCGCGCGCAAAGCCTCGATCTCGCGCGAGGATCTGCTGGCCGCCGCGTTGGCCCTGATCGGGCCGCACCGCAGCGTCTCCACGCTGAGCCTGCGCGAGGTCGCGCGTGAAGCCGGGATCGCCCCGAACTCGTTCTACCGCCAGTTCCGCGACATGGACGAGTTGACCGTGGCCCTGATCGACCTGGCCGGGCGCTCGCTGCGCACGATCATCGGCGAGGCCCGCCAGCGGGCAGCCTCCTCCGACCGCAGCGTTATCCGCCTCTCGGTGGAGACCTTCATGGAACAGCTGCGCGCCGATGATCGGCTGCTGCACGTGCTGCTGCGCGAGGGCACCGCGGGTTCGGATGCGTTCAAGCACGCGGTCGACCGCGAACTGAACTACTTCGAAGACGAGTTGCGGGTGGATCTGATCCGCCTGGCCGCCGCCGACGGCGCGCGCCTGCACGAACCGGCGCTGGCCTCCAAGGCGATCACCCGGCTGGTGTTTGCGATGGGTGCGACGGCGGTTGACCTGCCGCCGGAGAAAGATCCGGAACTGATCGAGCAGCTGACCCAGATGCTGCGGATGATCATCACCGGCGCGCGCACATTGGCAGGCAGTCCGCCGCTGCGGTGATCACGCCCTTGAACGGCCAGCGCGGCTGCGTGCGAACCAAGGCATTCAGCGCTGCGCCGCATCACGGCCCATGAAAATGGCGGCCCGGAGGCCGCCATCTGATTTCATCACCACGGGCGCGACAGCCAAGGCTGCAGCGACTACGATCGATCAACGGTACTGACGCTCACAGCGACGCTCGACCACGCGGTCACCGTTCTTGGACTGCTGGTTGCCCTGGATCTGGCGCCCGGCCGCGCCGCCTGCCACGGCACCGGCAACGGTGGCCAGCTTCTTGCCGTTGCCGCCGCCCACCTGGTTGCCAAGCAGGCCACCGACCACCGCACCTGTCGCCGTGCCGGTGATGCGATTGGGATCCTTGGAATTACGCTGGACCTCGACGTTGTGGCAGACGACCTTGCTGCCGTCGTTGAAGCGGCGTCCTTCGTCCTTGGGGCCGTAGGTCTGCGCGCCAGCCACTGCCGACACCGCCAGCAAACTGCCCAGGCACAACACGCGGATGCTCGTCTTCATGGTCGATCCCTGTTTATGGAACATGGGCCGAGTGTCTGCCTGCCTGCGGCAAGCCCGGGTGAATTCGCGTCGAGACTGCGTCAAGGCACGTGGGGGCGTTCAGGCCGCAGCCATCCATCCGACGGAGCTTGCCGCCGTGTGCAGGTCGTCTGACGCATCGAACGGGACGCCGAAGTGGATACCCGGGCATTCATTGGATGGCAAAGCGCCGTGCCTCACCCTGTTGCGCACACAATCGATCACTGGAACCCGCCAGGGTGACCGACGATGTCGCGTCCCGGACGATCACCCACCCAACGCATCATGAGGACTGCTGCCGATGCATGACACCGCCCTGCCCTCGACAACCATCGCCCGGTGCACGCGGCCCCTGCACGCACGGACCCGGGCATGACCGGACCCACCCTGGTGCTGGACGGAAGCGCCATCGACGACATCGCCGGCTTCTACGCCGAGATCAACCGCGTGTTCATGGCCAACGAGGACTGGGAACTTGGCCCCAGCCTGGATGCGCTGGATGACCTGCTCTACGGCGGTTATGGCGCACTGGCCGGGCACGCATCCGCCACCGTGCACTGGACGCACATCGCACACAGCCGCGCCGCGCTCGGAGTGGCGGCCACCCGTGCCTGGCTGCAGGAAAAACAGGCGCGCCCCGGCATGTTCAATGCCGCGGGAATCGCCACCCAGCTGGACGCGCTGGAACGCGGCGTCGGCCAGACCTATTTCGACATCATCATGGAGGTATTCGCCGCCCATCCCGCCTTGCAGCTGCGCACGGACTGACCGGCTGCGCGTTACGCACGGGCGTTGATGCCGCTGCCCAGGCCGCTTGCGCCGGGCGCGCTTCGCCCTGCCTGCCCCCTCCCCTACAATGGCCGACCAGGCGGCCTTCCGGGCTGCCCCCGACTGTGATGGACCCCGCGTGACAGAGAAGCAGCCCGAACACACCCCGCTGATGAAGCAGTTCTTCGCCGCCAAGTCCGATTACCCGGACCTGCTGCTCTTCTTCCGGATGGGCGACTTCTATGAGCTGTTCTACGACGACGCCCGCAAGGCGGCGCGGCTGCTGGACATCACCCTGACCCAGCGCGGCAGCTCCGGCGGCGCGCCGATCCCGATGGCCGGCGTCCCGGTCCACGCCTACGAAGGCTATCTGGCGCGTCTGGTCGCCCTGGGCGAGTCAGTGGCGATCTGCGAGCAGATCGGCGACCCGGCGCTGGCCAAGGGCCTGGTGGAACGCAAGGTGGTGCGCATCGTCACCCCCGGCACCGTCACCGACGAAGCGCTGCTGGACGAGCGCCGCGATACGCTGCTGATGGCGCTGTCGCGCGGCAAGCACGGCTACGGCCTGGCCTGGGCCGATCTGGCCGGCGGCCGCTTCCTGGTCAACGAAGTCGATTCGGACGATGCGCTGGAAGCCGAGCTCGCGCGTTTGGAACCGGCCGAGCTGCTGGTGCCCGATGAAGAAAACTGGCCGGCCTTCCTGCAGTACCGCAGCGGCATCCGGCGCCGTGCGCCCTGGTTGTTCGATGCCGACAGCGGCCGCCGCCAGCTGCTGAATTTCTTCAAGCTGCACGACCTGACCGGGTTCGGCATCGACGACAAGCCGCGCGCCACCGCCGCCGCCGGTGCCCTGCTCGGCTATGTCGAAGAAACCCAGAAACAGCGCCTGCCGCACCTGACTGCGATCGCCACCGAAACCGCGAGCGAAGCCATCGCCATGAACGCGGCCACGCGCCGCCATCTGGAGCTGGATACGCGCGTGGATGGCGATACCCGCAACACCCTGCTCGGTGTCCTTGACACCACGGTGACGCCGATGGGCGGTCGCCTGCTGCGGCGCTGGCTGCACCGCCCGTTGTGCCTGCGCGAGGTGCTGGTGCATCGCCACGATGCGGTCGCCACGCTGATCGACCGCGGCGCCGACAGCGACGTGCGCGATGCCTTCCGCGCCCTTGGCGATCTGGAACGTATTCTTACCCGTGTGGCCCTGCGCTCGGCGCGCCCGCGCGATTTCTCCACGTTGCGTGATGGCCTGGGCCTGCTGCCGGACGTGCGCGCGGTGCTCGCCCCGCTGGATTCGCCGCGCCTGATCGCCCTGCACGATGCGCTGGGCTCGCATGACGAATGCGCGCACCTGCTGGCCAGCGCGATCGCCCCGACCCCGCCGCTGAAGCTCAGCGACGGCGGCGTCATCGCCGAAGGGTACGACGCCGAGCTCGATGAGCTGCGCCGCCTCTCCACGCATGCGGACCAGTTCCTGATTGATCTGGAACAGCGCGAGCGCATCAGCAGCGGCATCGCCACGCTCAAGGTCGGCTACAACCGCGTGCACGGCTACTACATCGAAATCAGCAAGGGCCAGTCGGAGAAGGCACCGGTGCATTACACGCGCCGCCAGACGCTGACCAATGCCGAGCGCTACATCACCGAAGAACTGAAGTCCTTCGAGGACAAGGTGCTGTCCGCGCGCGAGCGCTCGCTGAGCCGCGAGAAGTTCCTGTACGAGCAGTTGCTGGACATCCTCGCCAGCGGGCTGGAGCCGCTCAAGCAGTGCGCTGCGGCATTGAGCGAACTGGACGTGCTGGCCGGTTTCGCCGAGCGTGCGCAGGCGCTGGACTGGGCGCGCCCGGAACTGGAGACCGCGCCCTGCCTGAAGATCGAGCGCGGGCGTCACCCGGTGGTCGAGGCGGTGCGGGAGCAGCCGTTCGAACCGAACGACCTGGACCTGCATCCGGACCGCCGCATGCTGGTGATCACCGGCCCGAACATGGGCGGTAAATCCACCTACATGCGCCAGAACGCACTGATCGTGCTGCTGGCCCACATCGGCAGCTTCGTGCCGGCCAGCCGCGCGGTGATCGGCCCGATCGACCGCATCCTGACCCGTATCGGCGCCGGCGACGATCTGGCCCGTGGGCAATCGACCTTCATGGTCGAGATGGCCGAGACCAGCTACATCCTGCACCACGCCAGCGCACAGTCGCTGGTGCTGATGGACGAGATCGGCCGCGGCACGTCCACGTACGACGGCCTGGCGCTGGCTGATGCGGTCGCACGCCATCTGGCTTACCAGAACCGCTGCTACACGCTGTTCGCCACGCACTATTTCGAACTGACCGCCCTGGCCGACGAACAGCACCAAGGCGGCGCCAGCGGCATCGCCAACGTGCACCTGGATGCGGTGGAGCACGGCGACGCGCTGGTGTTCATGCACGCCGTGAAGGATGGCCCGGCCAACCGCAGCTTCGGCCTGCAGGTGGCCGCACTGGCTGGCCTGCCGAAATCGACCGTCGCCCAGGCGCGACGTCGTTTGGCCGAGCTGGAGCAGCGCAGCCACGAGACGCAGTCCGCCGTGGTGGCCGCGCAGGCGCTGGATGCACCGCAGCAGTTCGGGCTGTTCAACGCGCCCAACACCGCTGCCCAGGACGCGCTGGCCGCGATCGATCCGGACGAGCTGACCCCGAAGCAGGCACTGGAAGCGCTGTACCGGTTGAAGACACTGCTCTGACGATCCGGTAGTGCCGGCCGCTGGCCGGCTCCCCGCAGAGCCGGTAGCACCCGACCGTTGGTCGGGGGCACGCGCGGGCCCGCGTGAATTCTTCGCATTCCCGTAGTGAACGCGGCGCTATGCTCGGGCGGTCCCCATCCCTGCCCTGGAGTCCGCCGTGAATACCGAATCGCTTGCCGCGTCCCTGTTCCAGCAACTGCAGCAGGGCCAAGGCCTGCAGCAGGTATCCCAGCAGTTGGGCATCGATCAGAACCAGGCCAGTGGCGCCATCGGGGCGGCGCTGCCGCTGTTGCTGGGCGCAATGGGCCGCAATGCCCAGGAGCCCCAGGGCGCGCAGGCCCTGCTCGGCGCCCTGCAGCGCGACCACGCGCCGACCAGCGGCAGCGGCTTCGATCTGGGCGGGCTGCTCGGCAGCGTGCTCGGCGGTGGCGGCGGCAATGCGACCAACAGCGCCGGCATCCTTGGCCACGTCTTCGGTGGCAACACCGACCGCGCCACCCAGGGCCTGAGCCAGGCCACCGGGCTGGACAGCAGCAAGACCAGCCAGCTGCTCGCCATCCTCGCCCCCATCGTCATGTCCTATCTGGCCCAGCGCTTCGCCAGCGGCGGCAACGCCAGCCCGGGTCAGCTCAGCCAGGCCCTCGGCCAGGAAGCGCAGAGCGCCAACAGCGGTGGCCTGCTGACCTCCGTGCTGGACCAGGACGGCGACGGCCAGCTGGGCGTCGGCGATCTGCTCAAGCTCGGTGGCGGGCTGTTCGGCAAGCGCTGAGGGGGAGACGCGAAATAGCCTGCGCCTATCACATCGGTTGATTCATTCGAATTTACTGAATGAACAGCAGTGCCTAACGTGGACGTATGCCTTCACATCGCGCCGCCCCACGCGCCGCACGTGCAGGTGCCACGTTACCCGACGTCGCCATCGCCTCCCCCGCGCCGGTGGTCTCCACGTTCGCCAGTCCACAGGTAGATACCCATGAAAAGCGAAGCCAAGTGTCCGTTCAACCACGCCCTCGTCGGCGATGCCACCACCAACCGGGACTGGTGGCCCAAGCAACTGCGGGTGGATCTGCTCAACCAGCACTCGAGCCGCTCACAGCCGCTGGATGACACCTTCGATTACGCCGAGGCCTTCAAGGGCCTGGATTACGCCGCGCTCAAGGCCGACCTCAAGGCCTTGATGACCGACTCGCAGGACTGGTGGCCAGCCGACTTCGGCCATTACGGCGGCCTGTTCGTGCGCATGGCCTGGCACAGCGCCGGCACCTACCGCATCGGCGATGGCCGGGGTGGCGCCGGCCGCGGCCAGCAGCGCTTCGCACCGCTCAACAGCTGGCCGGACAATGTCAGCCTGGACAAGGCCCGCCGCCTGCTGTGGCCGATCAAGCAGAAGTATGGCCAGGCGATCTCCTGGGCCGACCTGCTGGTGCTGACCGGCAACGTCGCACTGGAATCGATGGGCTTCAAGACGTTGGGCTTCGCCGGCGGCCGCCCCGATACCTGGGAACCGGACCAGGACGTGTACTGGGGCCGCGAAACCACCTGGCTGGGCGGCGACGTGCGGTATGCGCACGGCTCTGAAGGCGTGCAGGAAGACCACGGTGTGCTGGTCTCCGATGACGACGCGGACGGCGACATCCACTCACGCGATCTCGAGAACCCGCTGGCCGCCGTGCAGATGGGCCTGATCTACGTCAATCCGGAAGGCCCGGACGGCAACCCCGATCCGCTCAAGGCAGCATTCGACATCCGCGATACCTTCGGCCGCATGGCCATGGACGATGAGGAAACCGTCGCCCTGATCGCCGGTGGCCACAGCTTCGGCAAGACCCACGGCGCCGGCCCGGCCGACAACGTCGATGTGGAACCAGAAGCGGCCGGGCTGGAAAGCCAGGGCCTGGGCTGGGCCAACCGATTCGGCACCGGCAAGGGCGGCGACACCATTACCAGTGGCCTGGAAGTGACCTGGACGCGCACACCGGCGCAATGGAGCCACGACTTCTTCGAGATCCTGTTCGGCCACGAGTGGGAACTGACCAAGAGCCCGGCCGGTGCGCACCAGTGGGTAGCCAAGGACAGCGAGGCGATCATTCCCGATGCGCACGATCCGTCGAAGAAGCATCGCCCGACCATGCTCACCACCGACCTGTCGCTGCGGGTGGACCCGGCGTACGAAAAGATCTCGCGTCGCTTCCTGGCCGACCCGCAGGCCTTTGCCGATGCCTTCGCCCGTGCGTGGTTCAAGTTGACCCATCGCGACATGGGCCCGCGCGCACGCTATCTCGGCCCGGAGATTCCGGCCGAAGAATTCGTCTGGCAGGATCCGGTGCCGGCAGCCCCCCAGGCCACGATCAGCGCGCAGGACATTGCCTCGCTGAAACAGCAGATCGCTGCGGCCGGGCTGAGCGTAGGTGAGCTGGTCTCCACCGCGTGGGCGTCGGCGTCCACCTTCCGCGGTTCGGACAAGCGCGGTGGCGCCAATGGTGCGCGCGTGCGCCTGGCCCCGCAGAAGGACTGGGCGGTCAACCAGCCGCAGCAGCTGGGCAAGGTGCTGGCCGCGCTGGAGAAGATCCAGAGCGGCTTCAAGGGCGATGGCGGTGCTCAGGTGTCGCTGGCCGACCTGATCGTGCTGGCCGGCAATGTCGGCGTCGAGCAGGCGGCCAAGGCCGGTGGCCATGAGGTGAGCGTGCCGTTCAACCCGGGCCGCACCGATGCCAGCCAGGCGCAGACCGATGTGGACTCGTTCTCGGTGCTGGAACCGTACGCCGATGGGTTCCGCAACTACGTCAAGGGCCGTTACGCCGTGCCTGCCGAGGCGATGCTGATCGACCGCGCACAGCTGCTCACGCTGACCGCCCCGGAAATGACCGCACTGGTCGGTGGCCTGCGCGTGATCGGCACCAACGTCGGCGGCAGCCAGGACGGCGTGTTCACCGATCGCGTCGGCACGTTGAGCAACGACTTCTTCGTCAACCTGCTCGACATGCGCACGCAGTGGGTGGCCAACGGCGATGGCTACAGCGGCCGCGACCGCAGCACCGGCGCGCAGCGCTGGAGCGGCAGCCGCGTGGACCTGGTGTTCGGCTCGAACTCGGTGTTGCGTGCACTGGCCGAGGTCTACGCCAGCGCGGACGGCGAGAAGAAGTTCGTTCGCGACTTCGTCGCTGCCTGGGCGCGGGTGATGGAGCTGGACCGCTACGACCTGCGCTGATCCGCTGTCGCAGGCACACACGAAGACCGGGCCCACTGGCCCGGTCTTTTCATTTCTGCAGGGCGCCCCTCACAGCGCGTCCAGATCGCCCAGCGCACGGATCAATCGACGCGCACGCTTGTCCGGCTTGTGCTCCGGCGGCAGGTAACCGTTCTTCGCCGCCGCACGCTGCAGGCGCACCTCCGCGCGGCGAGCCAGCGACGTTTCACTTTCGACATACAACTGCTGCGCCACCGGTGCCGGGCCGCGCATATCGCTCAGGCCACGGACCTCGATCTCGAACACTTCATCGCCCCGGCTGATCTGCAGGGCTTCGCCCACGCGCACCGCGCGCGAGGATTTCGGACGCTGCCCGGCCACGTCCACCTTGCCGGTTTCCACCGCCTGTTTGGCCAGGCTGCGGGTCCGGAAAAACCGTGCGGCCCACAGCCATACGTCCAGCCGCACGGCGGCTACCGGTGTTGCTTCAGTCATGCTTTCTACCCAGCTCCACGGCGTTGGCCGGTTGTCGGTTAAGCGGTTGCGTCGCGTCCGGATTGCCGCGGCACCCCGTGCCACCGATCAGCACCGGCACTCCGGCATCCAGATCACGGCGCTGGCTGCCGACCTGGCATTCCGGTCGGTCCATGGGCCTTACCTGTGCGTCGCGCAGGCGGTCGTCCGTACTCGAACATGCGGCCAGCGAGGCGGCAATCAAGAGGGCCAGCGTGGTGGGGATGAACCGGTCATCCAGGAGGATAGGCAGCCGGCCAGCGGCCGGCACTGCCGGGGGAGCGGCTGACGTGCGTTGAGACGCGGAAGTGCGCATCGCGATATCCCCTTGATGGGCTTGGTGCTAGTGTGCCGCTCTCTGAGCATGATCTCCAGCGCACATGGCCAAAGCGCCGCTTGACCTGACCACCGGCCCGATCGGGCGCAATCTGTTCCTGTTCGCCCTGCCGATCCTGGCCGGCAACATCGCCCAGTCGCTGAACGGCTCGGTGAACGCGATCTGGGTCGGCCGCTTCCTCGGCGAAGCGGCGCTCACCGCCACCGCGAACGCCAACAACATCATGTTCTTCCTGATCGGCTCGGTGTTCGGGATCGGCATGGCCGCCTCGATCCTGATCGGCCAGTCGATGGGCGCACGCGACCTGCCGCAGGCGCGGCGCGTGATGGGCACCAGCGCGACCTTCTTCATCGGCCTGTCGGTGGTGATCGCGATCGCCGGCTGGTGGCTCTCACACCCGCTGCTGGCGGCGATGGGTACACCGGCCGAGTCCCTACCGCTGGCCGAGGCCTACCTGCGCATCATCTTCCTGGCGATGCCCACGCTGTATGCCTTCGCCTTCCTGAGCTCGGCACTGCGCGGCGTGGGCGATTCACGCACGCCGTTCCGCTTCCTGCTGCTCTCGGTGCTGCTGGACATCGGCTTCAACCCGCTGCTGATCTTCGGCATCGGCCCGTTCCCGCAGCTGGGGATCGCCGGCGCGGCCTGGGCCACGCTGATCGCGCAGACCCTCTCGCTGCTCGGCCTGCTCTGGTACATGCGCAACAAGCGCCATGTGCTCTGGCTGGGGCGCAAGGACATGGCGCTGTTCAAGATCGATGGGGAGATCCTGCGCGCCCTGGTGGTCAAGGGCGTGCCGATGGGCCTGCAGATGGTGCTGATCTCGCTGTCGATGATCCTGATGATGACCATGGTCAACGGCTACGGCACCGATACCGCGGCCGCGTATGGTGCCTCGCTGCAGCTGTGGACCTATGTGCAGATGCCGGCGATGGCGATCGGCGCGGCGTGCTCGACCATGGCGGCACAGAACGTCGGCGCGCAGCGATGGGACCGCGTCCGTGGCACCGCCCGCAGCGGTGTGCTCTACAACTTCCTGCTGACCGGCGTGCTGATCCTGCCGCTGATCCTGCTTGATCGTTACACGCTCGCGCTGTTCCTGCCCGAGGGCAGCCAGGCGCTGGAAGTGGCCCGCCACCTCAACCACATCGCGGTGTGGTCGTTCCTGTTCTTCGGCGTGAACTTCGTGATCTCCGGCGTGGTGCGCTCCACCGGCGCGGTGATCCCGCCGCTGCTGATCCTGGCCGCCTCGCTGTGGGGCATCCGCGTGCCGTTCGCCGAGCTGCTGCAGGACCGCTGGGGCGCCGACGCGGTGTGGTGGAGTTTCCCGGTCAGCTCGTTCTGCGCGATGCTGATGTCGCTGGCGTATTACCGCTGGGGCGGCTGGCGCAAGGCCCGCATGCTGCCCAGCCATCATCAAGAGCTGGCGGCCCCGGCCGAGATCCCGGCGTCGCCGCCGTCGCCCGTGGCGGACCCGAATCCCACCACGCTGCAGCCCGCCGCGGCGGGCAACGCACGTCCGGATTAGGCCGCGCGACCCTGCAGCAGGGTCTTCCAGGCCGGCAGCCTGTAGCGCCGGCGCTGGTAGCGCATGAGCAGCGCCATCAGCAGGCCGAACAACAGCCCGGCCATGACAGCACTGCCCACGGTGATGCCGAGCGTGAGCGAGCCAAGGTCAAGCACCAGCCCCATCAACAGGCGCCAAAGCACGCCCCACAGCACCCCGAACAGCCCGCCCATCACGAACAGGTTGGCACCGAAGCTGGCGAGCAGCGGGGGCGGCACGCGCAGCCCCATGCGCCACAGCAGCCGATGCATCGGCGGTGCGCGCATGCCGGCCGGCACCTTGGCGTCGGCCATGGCCTGCAGGGCAAGACGTACGTCGGCGGGATAACGGTCCATGTGCTTCTCCATCACGAGGCCACAAACGCAAACGGCCACCCGAAGGTGGCCGTTTGAGGCGACAACCGAAGTTGCCGGCCGGGAATTACTGGGCAGCCTTGGCAGCCAGGCGCGCGGCCTTGGCCTGCGCAGCAGCAGCCAGATCTTCCTTGATGCGGGCAGCCTTGCCTTCCAGGCCACGCAGGTAGTACAGCTTGCCGGCGCGGACCTTGCCACGACGCTTCACTTCGACCGAGTCGATGATGGCGCTGTGGGTCTGGAAGACGCGCTCGACGCCGTAGCCGTGCGAGATCTTGCGGACGGTGAACGCGGAGTTCAGGCCGGCGTTCTTGGTGCCGATGACGACGCCTTCGTAAGCCTGCACGCGCTCACGGTTGCCTTCCTTCACCTTCACGTTGACGACGACGGTGTCACCCTGGCTGAACTTCGGCAGCTCGCGGGTGATCTGGGCGGATTCGAAGTCCGAGAGGATGGATTTGTTCAGCTTGCTCATGGGTGCACCGATAGTGTTCGGGTGGTCGTGTCGTTCGACAACGTGGGCTCATGCAGTCACCGGACTGTGCTGCACGTTTTTTGTAGGGATTCCTGCCACCGCGCCCAAAAGGCCGATGGCAATCCCGAATTGTAAACAAGATCCCGCCCCCGCGCTAGGGGGTCGGATCCTTGGCAAGGGCCTGCCGTGCCTGCTCCAGCAGGAGGCGGTCGGCCTTGGGCAACTGGCTTTCATCGAGCAGATCCGGCCGCCGCAGCGCGGTACGCAGCAGCGACTGCTGCCGTCGCCAGCGGGCGATGGCGGCATGGTTGCCCGAGCGCAGCACGTCCGGGACAGTGCCCCATTCATGCTGCGCGGGATGGCTGTAGTGCGGGCAGTCCAGCAGCCCCTGGGGGCCTTCGAAACTGTCCTGGGCGGCCGACTCGGCATCGCCGAGGGCCCCGTCCTGAAGCCGGGTGACCGCATCGACGATCACCGCCGCGCCCAGCTCACCGCCGGACAGGACGTAATCGCCCAGCGAGATCTCCTCGGTGACCTCGGCCTCGAGGAAGCGCTCGTCGATGCCTTCATAGCGGCCGCAGAGCAGGATCATGCGCGGTAATGCCGCCAGTTCCCGGACCTTGGCCTGGGTCAGCGGCCTGCCCTGCGGGCTGAGGTAGATCACCGGCGCAGGCGCCGGGTCCGCCGCCTTGGCCGCAGCCAAGCAGGCCCGCAGCGGCTCGATCAGCATGACCATGCCCGGGCCACCCCCGAACGGACGGTCGTCCACCCGGCGGTAGTTGCCTTCGGCATAGTCACGCGGATTCCAGCCGTGCAGGTCCAGCAGACCGCGCTCAGCAGCACGGCCGACCACGCCCAGCGCGGCCGACTGCGCCATGAACTCGGGGAACAACGTGACGACGTCGATACGCATCCGGCCTAGAACTCCGGATCCCAGTCGACCACGATCAGGTTGGCCTCGAAATCCACCGACACCACGAATTCGGGCTGCACGAACGGAATCATCCGCTCACGGTCACCCTGCACCACGAGCACATCGTTGGAGCCGGTCGAGAACAGGTGGGATGCCCGCCCCAGTTCGACGCCCTCGACGGTACGCACCTGCAGGCCTTCCAGATCCACCCAGTAATATTCATCGGGCTTCGGCGGCGGCAGTGCGCTGCGCGCGACATAGACTTCGGTTCCGTACATCGCCTCGACCACGTCGCGGTCGGTGATGCCGGGAAACACGGCGACCAGATGCTTGCCGGACTGACGTCCGCGCGCACCGGTGAGCGTGCTCTCCTGGCCGGCGGGGGTCCGCAGGATCCAGGGCTGATAGTGGAAAATGGCGGTACGCGGCTCGGTCCAGGACTCGAGCTTGATCTCGCCTCGCACACCAAAAGCGCCGACAATCCTGCCCAGCAGGATCCGGCGCTCGGTATCTTTCATCTGAATAGACCGAATGGGCCGCGGCAGGCGCGGCCCTTCAGGATCAGGCCGCGGAGGCCTGGGCCTTGGTCGCTTCCTTGTACAGGTTGCGGACCTTGTCGGTCATCTGGGCGCCGTTGGCGACCCACTTGTCGACCAGCGGCAGGTCCAGCACGATGCGGGACTCGGCACCCTGGGCAACCGGGTTGTAGTAACCGACGCGCTCGATGTTGCGGCCATCACGGGCGCTGCGCGAGTCGGTCACGATGATGTGGTAGAACGGACGCTTCTTGGCGCCGCCGCGGGTCAGTCGAATCTTGACCATGGTGTTGTTTCCTCAATTGCCCAGTCGCCAGGATGGCGCGGTAAGCCGGCGATTATAGCGGCGGCCTCCCGCCATTCCAAGCCTGTGAAGGCCGTGAAAGCTGAACAGGGCCCACTGATCGGAGCGTTCACGACGACAAGGGCTGCCAGGGTGTCCCGGCGAGCACCCGCCGGGCGTTGGCGCACAGGGCTTCCGAGTTCCCCAGTGCGACGCCATCGACCCTCGCGATCGGCCAGATGCCGGCGGCATTGCAGGCGATGGCGGCGTCGAACCCGGCCAGGTCCCCCAGCGCGACCGGCCGCACCTGCTGATCGCTGCCCCACCCTGCCTGCAGCAGGCGTTCGTGGGTGCCGCGCAGCGCGGGCGCCTGCGGCCAGACCAGCGTGCCACCGCTGGCGAACGCGATGTTCCAGGTGGTGCCTTCGCTGATATGCCCGTCGTCGCCAACGAACAGCGCGTCGTCCACGCCAGCCTGCAATGCCTCGCGACGATGCTGGAACAGCGCGAACGTCCCGACATGCTTCACGTGCGGCAGCTCGCGCTGATAGCGCACCGTCCGCAGCCGCCGCGATATCGCCGGTAGATCGACCGGCGGCGCCACGGCGACCAGCACATCGACGGCCACCGGTTGCAGGGGCCGCCGGAAATCGAACTGGCGCGAGAACACAGTCACCCGCAGCGACGCATCGACCACGCCCTCGGCCTGCAGCGCGCCGTGCATCCAGGCCCGCACCTGCTGCGGATCCAGTGCGGTGCCGAACAGCTCGGCCGTGCCCTCCTGCAGGCGCTGCAGATGCAGGTCCAGGCCCTGCACCGCACCACCGCGCACCTGCAACGAGGTGAAATGGCCGTAGTTGGTCAGCGCCCCGGCAAGATCATCGACCGTGGCCGGCCGGCCATTGCAGTACGGCGTCATCCCAGCAACGCCTTGGCGTCGGACCACATCTGCTGCAGCACCTCGGCGGCGGGGCGTGCCGGTGCCATCCACGCGGATTGCCCGGCCCAGGCCTGCATCGCATCGAGGTTGCTGTCGCGGCCCGCCTGCGCGCGCATCGGTGCGGTCAGGCCACGCTGCACCGGATACGGGCGCGGCGGCGGCGCATCGGCAGACGCGGCGGCACGTACATACGCGGTCGCCAGGCCACGGCCGAGGCGACCACTGAAGGCGCGGGTCGGCCAGGTATCTTCGGGTTCGGCCTCGGCCAATGCCTGCGACCACGCCGGATTCAAATGACACTCGGGGGTACGCAGGAACGCGGTGCCCACCTGCACTGCACTCGCGCCCAGCGTCAGCGCCGCGGCCATGCCGCGCCCATCGGCGATGCCACCGGCCGCGATCACCGGAATATCCAGATGATCGGCCAGCCGCGGCAGCAGCGCGAACAACCCGACCAGCTGGCGCTCGGCCGCATCCGGATCGAACGCGCCCCGATGCCCGCCGGCTTCAAACCCCTGCGCAACCACCGCGTCGGCGCCGGCGGCCTGTGCGGCACGCGCTTCCGCCAAGGTGGTCGCACACGCGATCCAAGCGATGCCGACGTCTTTCAGGCGCTGCACCTGCGCTGCGGAGAACACGCCCATGATGGTCGAGGCCACCGCCGGGCGCGCCTCGATCAGGGCCTCGAACTGCGCATCGAAATCGGCTGGCCCGGCATCGGCCGCACTGGCCGCTACCTCAGGCCCCCACTGCGCCAGGAAGCGACGTGTCGCGGCTTCCGCATCGGCATCGCGCCGCGGCAGCGGATCAGGAATCCAGACATTGACCTGCGCCGGCCCTGCGGACTGCGCGCGGAAATCGGTCATCCACGCCACGATGTCCTGCGGCTGGGACAACACCGCGCCCATCGCGCCCATGCTGCCGGCGTTGGCCAGCGCGGCCGACAGCGGCACCGGGCAGGCGCCGGCCATCGGCGCGAGCAGGATCGGGGCCTGCAATGCAAAACGCCGACAGAAGCTGTCGGCGCGTTCGAGAAGCGGGGAACCATTCACGCGCGGCGCACCTGGGGAAGGAGACGGTGCCAGCATACGCCGCACCGCCCCCGCCCGGAATGCATGCGCGCAGGACTCAGCGGAACGGCATGCCGCCGCGGCCGCCCATGGCGCCCATCATCCCCTTCATGCTGCGCATCATGCCCTTCATGCCGCCGCCGGCCATCTTGCTCATCATCTTTTCCATCTGCTGGAACTGCTTCATGAGCTTGTTGACGTCGGCCGGGGTCAGGCCGGAACCACGCGCGATGCGGGCGCGGCGCGAGCCGTTGAGCAGGCCCGGGTTGCGGCGCTCTTTCTTGGTCATCGAGTTGATGATCGCGATCATGCGCGGCACTTCCTTGCCCTGGCTGACCTGCTGCTTGAGGTGCTCGGGGATCTGGCCCAGGCCCGGCAGCTTGTCCATCAGGCCGCCGATGCCGCCCATGTTCTGCATCTGCTCGAGCTGGTCCCGCATGTCGTTCAGATCGAACTTCTTGCCCTTGGCGACCTTCTCGGCCAGCTTCTGGGCCTTGTCCTTGTCGACCTGCTGCTCGACCTGCTCCACCAGCGACAGCACATCGCCCATGTCCAGGATGCGGCTGGCGATACGGTCCGGGTGGAACACATCCAGGCCGTCCGGCTTTTCGCTCACACCGACGAACTTGATCGGCTTGCCGGTGATGTAGCGCACGCTCAGCGCGGCACCGCCGCGGGCGTCACCGTCGGTCTTGGTCAGCACCACGCCGGTCAGCGGCAGCGCATCGCCGAAGGCCTTGGCGGTGTTGGCGGCATCCTGGCCGGTCATGGCGTCGACCACGAACAGCGTTTCGGCCGGGTTGACCGCGGCGTGCAGCGCCTTGATCTCGGCCATCATCGCTTCATCGATGGCCAGGCGACCGGCGGTATCGACGATCAGCACATCGACGAATGACTTGCGCGCGTCATCGATCGCGGCGCGGACGATGGCTTCCGGCTTCTGGTCGGCGGTGGACGGGAAGAACAGCACACCGACCTGGTCGGCCAGCGTCTTGAGCTGCTCGATCGCGGCCGGACGGTAGACGTCGGCCGAGACCACCATCACCTTCTTCTTGCGCTTTTCCTTGAGGTGCTTGGCCAGCTTGCCCACGGTGGTGGTCTTGCCCGCACCCTGCAGGCCGGCCATCAGGATGATCGCCGGCGCCGGCACATTGAGGTTCAGGTCCGAGGCGGCCGAGCCCATGACCGCGGTCAGCTCGTCGCGCACGACCTTGATCAGCGCCTGGCCCGGGGTCAGCGACTTGAGCACTTCCTGGCCAACCGCGCGCACCTTGATGCGCTCGACCAGCGCCTGCACCACGGGCAGCGCGACATCGGCCTCGAGCAGCGCGATGCGGACTTCGCGGGTGGCCTCGCGGATGTTTTCCTCGGTCAGGCGACCGCGGCCGCGCAGCCGCTCGATGGTGCCGGAGAGGCGCTGGGTCAGGGACTCGAACATGGAAGCGACCTGTTCAGAACAAAAGACAATGAGACCGCCAGTATAACGGTTCCGCCCCGGCTCCCGGACCGACCGCAAGCTGCCGCCCGCCGGGCATCGCCAGCACCCCGGGGGTATGCGAAACTGACACGATGACAATCGTTCTCATCGCGACCCTGCTGTACCTGACCGCCACCGGCCTGCTGGTGCGCGCGGTCGTCCGCGATGATGCGGTGACCTCCCCGGCCTGGCTGTGGCCGGCGCTCCCGGCGATGCTGCTGCACGGCGGCTATCACGTGCTGGTGGCGATGCGCACCAGCGGCGGCCCGGACATGCACTTTTTCGCGGCCCTGTCGCTGGTCGGCCTGGGCATGGCGTGGCTGACCTCGCTGGTCGCCGCGCGCGGGCGCATGGCAGCACTTGGCGTGCTGGTGTTCCCGATGGCCGCCGCGGTGTTGTGGATCTATCACGCCTACGGCCACGAGCCGAGCAGGCCGCTGGGCTGGCAGCTGGCCACCCACGCCTGGATGGCGCTGCTTGCCTACGCCACCCTCAGCGTGGCCGCGCTGCTGGCCATCATGCTGTGGCTGCAGGAGCGCGCCCTGCGCCGCCGCGATTTCCGGCCATGGCTGCGCGCCCTGCCCCCGCTGGCCGATCTGGAAGCCCTGCTGTTCCGCGTGATCGCGGTGGGCTTTGCGCTATTGACGCTCACCCTGGTGACCGGCGTGCTGTTCGTCGATGACCTGCTGGCGCAGAAGCTGGTCCACAAGACCGTGCTCAGCATCCTGTCCTGGATCGTGTTCGGCACCCTGCTGATCGGCCGCCGCCGCTACGGCTGGCGCGGCGCGAAGGCGGTGCACTGGACCCTGACCGCGATGGCGCTGCTGCTGTTGGCGTTCTTCGGCAGCCAGTTCGTGATCGAATTGGTGTTCGGCCGCACGCGATAGCGGCGTGCCGACCAGCGGTCGGCACCTACCCGAATCTCGCAGGGAAGCTGCCGACTGTTGGCCGGCAGGCCGCTGGCGGGCACCAATCCGCTATCCGTTGATCACAACCCGTACCGTTCGATCGCGTCCAGATGCGGCTGACGGTCCTGGTCGCAGGCCTCGGCCAGGCGCAGCCAGCAGTGCGGGTGCGCCCACTCCGCCGTCACCTGCTGCAGGAAGCGATGCAGTGCCAGCGGCGCGTGATCCTGTGGCTGGGCGATAGTGAACAGCAGGCCCGGCAGCGTCCCGCCTTCCGCATCCGGATCGGTCACCGTGTAGTCCGGCCGGCTGTGCGCCCACACCTTCCAGCCCTGTGCCTCTGCCGCTGCTACCAGAGCGTTCCACGCCTCCTCGCCCGGGTGCGCGCCGTCGACCAGCCAGCTGCGTGCGAAACCGCCCCGCTCCAGCACGTGCACCTGCGCATAGGTCGGAATGAAGTGCTCGCGCTCCGCTTCGTCCTCCGGCGCGGGGTGTACGAGGCCGGCGTCAAACACCACCCAGTCCCCCACCTGCTGCGCGCGGTTGGCCGGTGCGTTCTCGACGATGCGCGCGGTCACCGGTCCGGTGCGGCGGCCGTAGTACTCCATCGGCTCGCCGCCTTCTTCGCTGCGGATGATCACCCAGCCCCAGGCCTCTTCGACCACGCCCTGCTGACTGGACAGTTCCATGCCGATCGCCGCCGCCGAGCGGCGCACCGCCTCCCAGTCGCGCGCCGCGCTGGCCGCACTCATGTGGTCCCAGTGCGCGGCGTTGGGCTCATCCTGCGTCTCCACCAGCTGCGCATAGCAGGCCTGGGCGTCGCTGAAGCGGCCGGTCTCCATGTACATGCGGGCAAGCGTCCCGCGTGCGCCGTTCGAGCCTGGCGACAAGGCCAGCAACGCCTGCGCGGCCTGTTCCAGCGCCGGCCAGTCGGACGCGCGCCGGGCACGCTGCACCTCGCACCAGTGCGCGAACACCGGCACGCTGTCGCGGTAGGTCGCCGCCAGCCTGCGCAGGCCGTCATCATCGCCCTGCTCGGCCAGCCAACGCATCAGCGTATAGGCCGCTGCGCCATCTTCCTGCGCGTGGGCGCGCACGAAGTCCCACAGCAGCGCCTGCGCTTCGGTCTTCGCGCCACAGGCATGCAACGCCGAGGCGGCAACTTCGGCCAGTGCGCCGTCGTCCGGCCGCTCGGCGTGCGCCTGCAGCAGCCACTGCGCTTCGCGCTCGGGATCGCGCGACTGGTGCTGTTCGCCCTGGGCCTGCAGCCATGCCAGCAGTTCATCGGCCGGCACCGGCAAGGGTGCCATCTCCGGCAGCGCCTCGATCCGCGCCGCCAATCCATCCACCAGCGCGGCAGCGCCACGATCCTGCCGCAGAAGCGCCAGGTGGGTACGGGCCAGTCCAAGCTGGCGCTGCGCCACCCAGCGTGCACCGCGCTGCAGGGCGAGTTCAAGGCTCAACGCGGCGATCTCGATCACCAGGCGATGCGCGCCGACAGCGGCGAAGTGCTCGATGATCGTGTTGAAGCGCGTCCCCAGATCCCATGTATTGCGTGCGCCATCACGGCTGCACAGCGTCGAAGCGGTATTGGCCCACAGCCGCCAGTGATTCGGCGTCAGCTCGCTCCAGGGCACCAGCTGCTGCAGCGCCTCTTCATCGCGCCCCAGCTGGGCCAGTGCCCAGGCCTTGGACAGCCGGCGCGGCACCGTGCAGTTGGCAGGTTCGTATTCGCCCGCAGCGGCCACCTCGGCTTCGCGCGTCTCGATCAGCGCCAGCGCCTCCTGCGCACGACCACTGGCAAGCAGGATCTTGATCTGCATTTCAGGGAAGCTGTCGAACACTTCCTTGCCGCGCGCCTGGATCGCCGCCGCCTGCACCTGCAGGTACTCCAGCGCGTCCTGGCCGCGGCCGTCGTCCAGCAGCGCGTCGGCCTTCTCGCAGCTCAGGCACTGGAAGCAGGCCCAGCTCGGGTCGATGCGGCCCAGCGTCTCGTCGCAGACCTCGATGCGTTCGGGCACCCAGCCCGGACCATCGATGTTGCCGTAGCAGGCGGCAAGATCCTGGGTGACGCAGATAGACTGCGGGCAGTCCAGGGTATCGGCGCGGTGTGCGCGCTCGAACAGCGCCACCGACTCGCCCAGCGCGCTTTCACCTTCCATGCGGTTGCCGACGCGGTTGCGCAGGGCCCAGTGGCCGACATAGACGTCGACCCAGGGGTTGTCCAATGCCTTGCCCAGCGCGCGCGCTTCAGGCAGCAGTGCATCGACGCGGTCGACCTGCAGTTCACTGACGTCATCGGCAAGGCGTGTCAGCAGGTGGGCGTTCTGTGCCTGGCCTGCCTGGCGCAGGTCTTCCTGCAGTTTTTCGACCCAGTTCCAGATATCCATGGGGGTTGAGGCTCCTGTCTAGCGAAGGCTTGATGAGAGAGGGGGCGGTACTCAGCGCAGCATCTGCTGCAGGGCACCGGCAATATCGGTAAATGCACCGTTGAGATCGGGGCCTGGCGTCGCGGTGCTCCGCTGCAACGGCCGGCCCTGCGCGGACACGATGATCTTCAGTGAGCGCAGCAGGCGCGCGGCCGCCCCGGCCTGCGGGTGGCCCTCGCGCTGGGCCTGCAGCAACGCCTGCACCGCTGGATTGTCCAGGTTGAGGTACAGCCGCGACGGCGCACGTGCCTCGATGCGCGCGGTGAATTGGCGGGCCAGTCGCAATGCGGCCATCGATACGCGCTTGTCGTTCTCGTCGTCTTCCAGGCGCTGCTTCAGTTCGGCTTCGCGGTCGGGCACCACCACCACCGGCAGCGCCTCGGGGCTGAACCGCGCCGGCAGCAGCTGCTCGCCATCGCCCAGGTGCTCGCGCAGCCAGGCCAACTGCGTATCGTCAAGGCTGTCGTCGGTGCGGAACAGGGCGCGGTTGCCCTGCTCGGTACCCAGTTCGACCAGGCGCACGCCCTTGGCCTGGGCCCAGCGCCGCAGGAACGGCACTACTGCATAGCGATGACCATGCGCGACCGGCACGCCCATCGCGCGGAACAGCATTTCCTCGAAGCCACCACCGTTGTCGAGGATCACATGCACTGCGCCGCGGGCCGGCAACGCGCTGGCCGGCAGGTCACCCTGCGAGGTCGGCACGCGCACGTGTTCCAGCAGCAGGTCGAACAGGCGCTCATCGCACAGCGCCGCGCCCAGCAGGGCCTCGTTGTGGCGGCTGAGCACGCGGCGCCAGGCTTCCGGCTGCTGCCGCGCGACGTCGGCGAGGCCATCGATCAGCGCTTCCAGCAGGGCATGCTGCACGGCGCGATAGTGGTCATCGCGCTGCAGGTCCTCGCGGCTGGCGGTCGGGGTCAGCTTCGACGATTCGATCACCCCGCCGATGAAACCGGCCCACGGCGGCAGCAGGTCGCGTGCATCGTCGTCCAGCAGCATGCCGCGCACGAACACCGACAGGTTGCGGTTGTCGCTGGTGCCGTAGGTGGCACCGTCCTGCACCCAGAGCATGCCGAGGGCGTCGCTGCTGCCATCGGACTGCAGCGGCATCGTCACGATGGGCTCGAAATCGTGTTCGAAACGGGCCGCGAACTGCAGCGCCTGGCGGCGCGCCTGCACCGGATGCAGCGCGACGTCACCCTGCCCGCGCCACGGCGGCGGTTCGGGATTGATCGCGGTGGTCGCCGCACCGATGAAGATCGGCTCGGACAGCAGCGCGCAGTAGCGGCCCAGCACCTCGTGCAGGCGCGCTTCGTTGGCCAGCGACAGGAAGTCCGGATGCAGCTCCAGCTCGACCTCGGTGCCGATCGCGCGCGCCGGCACGTCGCTGACGGTGTACTGCTCGGCGTTGCTGGACACGTACAGGTGGCCCAGCTCTGGTGTCTGGTAGGAGGTGGTGCGCACGCTGACGCGCCGTGCCAGCACGAAGGCCGACAGGAACCCCAGGCCGAACATGCCGATCAGGCCGTCATTGTCCTCGCCATCCTGGCGCAGCCCCCGGGTGTAACCCACACCAACCGTGGCCAGGTAATCGTGGATTTCCTGCCGGGTCAGGCCGGCACCGGTATCGGTAATGCGCAGTACGCCGGCGGCGGCGTCCACCTGCACGTCGATGCGCGACAGACCCGGGCTGCCGGGCTGCTCGATACGGCGACGGATGATCGAATCGTGCGCGTTCTGCACCAGTTCGCGCAACGCCACCATCGGGGTGGAATACAGGTGCTTGCCCAGCACCGTCATCAATCCATTGAGATCGACCCCGGCGCGGCGGATTTCGGCGGCGGGGGCGCTGAACATCGGGTCCTGCATGTAATCGGTTACTCCTTGCCACGGAAAGCGCCGGAGGGCGCCTTCGTCGAGCCGGGAAAACTAGCACAGGCCGGCTGAGCGCAGACGCACTTTCCCGCGGCATCCCGCGCCGGCCCGGCCCCGCTTACAGCGCGTCGATCGCCTCGGACAGCCGCTCCACCGCGATCACTTCCATCCCCTTCACGCTGCCGGTCTTCGGCGCGTTCGCCTTGGGCACGATGGCGCGCTTGAAGCCATGCGTGGCTGCCTCGCGCAGGCGATCCTCACCGTTGGGCACCGGGCGGATCTCGCCGGACAGGCCCACCTCGCCGAAGGCGATCGTCTTCTCTGCCAATGGCCGGTCCTGCAACGAAGACAGCACCGCCAGCAGCACGGGTAGATCGGCCGCAGTCTCCTGCACGCGGATGCCGCCCACCACGTTGACGAACACGTCCTGGTCGCCCACGAGCACGCCGCCATGGCGGTGCAGCACCGCCAGCAGCATCGCCAGGCGGTTCTGCTCCAGACCCACCGCGACGCGGCGTGGGTTGGACAGCGGCGAGGCGTCCACCAGTGCCTGCACTTCCACCAGCAGCGGGCGCGTGCCCTCGCGCGTGACCATCACGCAGCTGCCCGGCTGCTGGGTGCTGCCGCCGGAGAGGAAGATCGCCGAGGGATTGGAGACCTCTTTCAGGCCCTTCTCGCCCATGGCGAACACGCCCAGTTCGTTGACCGCGCCGAAGCGGTTCTTGAAGGCGCGCAGCAGGCGGAACCGGCTGCCGCTCTCGCCTTCGAAGTACAGCACCGCGTCGACCATGTGCTCGAGCACGCGCGGGCCGGCGATGCCGCCTTCCTTGGTCACGTGACCGACCAGGAACACGGCGGTGCCGGTTTCCTTGGCGAAGCGCACCAGCCGTGCGGCGCTCTCGCGCACCTGGCTGACCGAGCCGGGCGCGGCGGTGAGCGATTCGGTCCAGAGCGTCTGTACCGAGTCGGCCACGATCAGCCGCGGCTTGGCCACGCTGGCATGCTGGAGGATCGCCTCCACCTGGGTTTCGGCCAGCGCGTTGACGTTATCCAGCGGCAGGTCCAGACGCACTGCACGGCCGGCCACCTGCGACAGCGATTCCTCACCGGTGATGTACAGCACCGGCAGCGACGCGGCCATCTTCGCCACGGCCTGCAACAGCAGGGTGGACTTGCCGATGCCCGGATCGCCACCGACCAGCACCACCGCACCTTCGACCAGGCCACCGCCGAGCACGCGGTCGAACTCACCGATGCCCGTGCTCACCCGCAGGTGTTCGGTCTGCTGCACCTCCTTGAGCGCCATGATCTTCGGCGCATCGACCTTGCCGGCCCAGCCGGAGCGCCGCGACGCGGGCGACGCCTTGGTGGGCGTGGCGCTTTCCAGCGTGATCTCGCTCAGCGTGTTCCAGACGCCGCACTCGGTGCACTGGCCCTGCCACTTGCTGTATTCGGCGCCGCATTCGCTGCAGACGTAAGCGGTGAGTCGCTTGGCCATGTCCACTTCCACATCATCAATTGTCAGGCAGGATAGCCGAGCCGCGTCGCAGCAACCGAGACGCCGGGCGGGTGGGCTCAAGTTTCCGGCCCCGTTGCCGATACTCCGGCGGGCCACTGTCCCTCCTTTCCATTTTTCCAGGCTTTTCCATGACCGGCACCTACAGCCAGAGTCTTGTCGTGTTCTCGCTGCTGGTTGCCATCCTCGCCTCGTACACCGCGCTGGACATGGCCGGCCGCCTGGCCACCACCCGCGGCCGGGTGGCACGCTGGTGGCTGGCCGGTGGTGCTGGTGCGATGGGGCTGGGCATCTGGTCGATGCACTTCATCGGCATGCTCGCCTTCCACCTGCCGATCCCGGTCGGCTATGACCTGGCCATTACCCTGTACTCGCTGGCCGTCTCGGTCGGGGCTTCGGCCTATGCGCTGTGGCTGGTCTCACGCGCGGAGCTGCCGTGGTCGAGGTTGTGCGCCGGCGCGGTGCTGATGGGCCTGGGGATCGCGGCCATGCATTACCTGGGCATGGCCGCGCTGGAGATGCAGCCGGGCATCGACTACGACCCCCTGTGGTTTGCCGCCTCGATCCTGATCGCCATCGGCGCGGCCGGTGCGGCGCTGTGGATCGCCTTCCGCCTGCGCCTGGAACAGCGCCGCCCGTTCGTGCTGCGCGGGCTGGCCTCGCTGGTGATGGGCCTGGCGATCGTCGGCATGCACTACACCGGCATGGCCGCGGCCCACTTCCCCGAGGGCGCGATGTGTGGCGCGGCGTATGGCGAGGGCATCGAGACCAAGTGGCTGGCGGTGCTGGTGATCGTCACGACGCTGGCGACCCTGGGGATCGCACTGATCGCATCGGTGTTCGACCGCCAGATGCGCACCCGCACCGGCCTGCTCGCCGATTCGCTGGCCCAGGCCAACGAGAAGCTGATGCAGGCCGCCCTGCATGATCCGCTGACCCAGCTGCCCAACCGGATGCTGCTGCAGGACCGCATCGAGCAGGCGATCGAAAAGGCGCAGCGCCGGCAGTTCAGCTTCGCGGTGATGTTCTGCGACCTGGACGGCTTCAAGGCGATCAACGATGCCTACGGTCACCAGCTTGGTGACCAACTGCTGATCCAGGTCAGCAAGCGGATCACCGCGCTGCTGCGTGCACAGGACACCTTCGCGCGACTGGGGGGCGATGAGTTCGTCATCGTGTTCCAGGTGGAGGATCCGGAAGATGCGGCCGTGGTCGCCGAACGGATCATCGCCAGCGTGGCCGAGCCGTTCGAGATCGATGCCTTGGAACTGCAGGTCAGTGCCAGCCTGGGCATCGCGCTGTACCCGGCCGACGCCACCACCGAACGCGACCTGATGGCCCACGCCGATGCGGCGATGTACCACACCAAGGATTCGGGCCGGAACGGCTATACCTTCTTCACCCAGTCGCTCAACGTGAGCGCGAACCGCCAGCTGAAGCTGCTGCAGGAACTGCGCAAGGCGGTCAGCCGAGGCGAGCTGGTGCTGCATTACCAGCCCAAGTTCCAGGCCAGCGGGACATCGCCGATCGGGGCCGAGGCGCTGGTGCGCTGGCAACATCCCGAGCTGGGCCTGTTGTCACCGGACGCGTTCATTCCGATCGCCGAACGCAGCGGCCTGATCCTCTCCATCGGTGACTGGGTGCTGGACCAGGCCTGCGCGCAGCTGCGGCACTGGCACGACGCCGGCCACCCGGACTGGACCATGGCGGTGAACCTCTCACCGCTGCAGTTCGGGTCGAGCACGCTGCTGGAGACCGTGCGCCGCACGCTGGACAAACACGGACTGGACCCGAAGCGGCTGACCCTGGAAGTCACCGAGACCACCGCGATGCGCGATGTGGAAGCCAGCCTGCTGATCCTGCACGGGCTGACCGCGATGGGCGTGAACATCTCCATCGACGACTTCGGCACCGGCTACTCCAGCCTGCTGTATCTCAAGCGCATGCCGGCCACCGAGCTGAAGATCGACCGCGCCTTCGTGCACGACCTGGAAGACAACGCCGAAGACGCGGCGATCGTTTCCTCGATCATCGCATTGGGCCGGTCCCTGCAGCTGCAGATCGTCGCCGAGGGCGTGGAAACGGCCGGGCAACGCCAGTACCTGAGCGACATGGGCTGCGACCAGCTGCAGGGGTATCACCTCGGGCGGCCGGTCGACGCCGCCGAGTTCATGCGGCTGGCGAAAGTGGCGTAACGCGCGGAGAGCAGCCCGTTGCCGTAGGGCGCCAGTAGTCTGGACACGCTGGGCCATCCCCCACCGGCCGCATCTGGAACGGCCACCCCCCTGAACAACGTTCGCTGCGTCGCCATGCGCGCCAAACAGAAAGGCCGCCCGAGGGCGGCCTTTCCGTGTGTGGCAACGTCGCGAAGACGTCAGTGCATCATGTGCACGTTCATGTTGTGCATGACCCACAGCGAACCGGCGACGATGATGCCGATCACCACGACGGTGAAGGCCGCCGCGCTGACGTTCCAGCGCTGTTCCGAGGAACGGTCAAGGTGCAGGAAGAACACCAGGTGCACCAGGATCTGCAGCACCGCCGCAACGACGATGATGACGCCGGTGGTGAACCGCGGCAGGTCGCCATGCATGACCGCCCAGAACGGGATGATGGTCAGCACCGCGGCCAGCAGGAAGCCGATCAGGTAGGACTTGACGCTGCCGTGGCTTTCGCCGGCGGCACCGTGGCCATGATCGTGTGCGTGATTGTCATGTGCGGCCATTACAGCGCTCCATTCAGATAGACGACGGAGAACACGCCGATCCAGATCAGATCCAGGAAGTGCCAGAACAGGCTCAGGCACGCCATGCGGGTCTTGTTGGTCTGGGTCAGGCCGTTCTGCTTGATCTGGATGAACATGATCAGCAGCCACAGCAGACCCGCGCTCACGTGAAGACCGTGGGTACCAACCAGCGCGAAGAACGCCGACAGGAACGCACTGTGGTCCGGACCGTAGCCCTGATGGATCAGGTGGTTGAACTCCCACACTTCCATGCACATGAAGCCAAAGCCCAGCAGCCAGGTCAGGGCCAGCCATGCATACATCTGGCCCACCTTCTGCTTGTGCATGGCGATCATGCCCAGGCCGAAGGTCAGCGAGGAGACCAGCAGCAGCGTGGTTTCCCAGGCGACGAAGGACAGTTCGAACAGGTCCTTCGGGCCGGGGCCACCGTCGGTGCCGCCGGACAGCACGATGTAGGTCGCAAACAGGGTGGCGAAGATGAGGCAATCGCTCATCAGGTACACCCAGAAACCGAAGACGGTATTGCCGCCGGTGTCGTGGTGCTCGTGGTCGTCATGGCCGTGGGCCGCCGCGTGCGCGGCGTGCCCATGGTTCATGGTGTTGGGGATAGTGGTGCTCATGCCTTCAGCTCCGATTTCACCAGGCCCTGCGCCACGAGGTGGCGACGGTGCTCATTTTCGATCCGCTCCACTTCCGCGGCCGGCACGTAGTAATCCACGTCCTTGTCGAAGGTGCGCCAGATGAAGGTGCCGATCATGCCGACCAGACCCACGATGGCCAGCCACCAGATGTGCCAGATCATCGCAAAGCCGAACACCAGGCTGAAGGCGCCGATCACCACACCGGTACCGGTGTTGCGCGGCATGTGGATGTCGGTGTACTTGGCCGGGCGTTCCCACGCCTCACCACGCTGCTTGCGCTCCCAGAACTCGTCCAGTTCGGTGACGCGCGGCAGCGAGCCGAAGTTGTAGAACGACGGCGGCGAAGAGGTTTCCCACTCCAGCGTACGGGCGTCCCACGGGTCGCCGGTCAGGTCGGCGGTCTTCTTGCGGTCGCGGATCGACACGGCGATCTGGATGATCTGGCACAGGATGCCGGCACCGATGATGAAGGCACCGCACATGGCGATGATCAGCAGCGGCTGGTATTCCATGTTCGGGTAGCTCTGCATGCGGCGGGTCATGCCCATGAAGCCCAGGATGTACAGCGGCATGAACGCGACATAGAAGCCGATGAACCAGCACCAGAACGCGCGCTTGCCCCAGGTTTCATTGAGGCGGAAGCCGAACATCTTCGGCCACCAGTAGGTGATGCCGGCGAACATGCCGAACACCACGCCGCCGATGATGACGTTGTGGAAGTGGGCGATCAGGAACAGGCTGTTGTGCAGCACGAAATCGATGGCCGGGATCGCCAGCATCACGCCGGTCATGCCGCCGATGGTGAAGGTGACCATGAAGCCGATCGTCCACAGCACCGGGGTCGTGAACTGCACGCGACCGCGGAACATGGTGAACAGCCAGTTGAAGATCTTCACGCCGGTCGGGATCGAGATGATCATCGTCGTGATGCCGAAGAAGGCATTGACGTTGGCACCCGAGCCCATGGTGAAGAAGTGGTGCAGCCA
>NZ_KV791297.1:131636-144811 GCF_001807865.1 Stenotrophomonas sp. HMSC10F06
GCCCATGGTGAAGAAGTGGTGCAGCCACACGATGAACGACAGCACGCCGATGCAGGCGGTGGCGTAGACCATGCCCTTGTAGCCGAACAGCGCCTTGCGCGAGAACGTGGCGATGACCTCGGAGAACACGCCGAAGGCCGGCAGGACCAGAATATAGACTTCCGGGTGACCCCAGATCCAGATCAGGTTGATGTACAGCATGGCGTTGCCGCCACCATCGTTGGTGAAGAAGTGCGTGCCCAGGTAACGGTCCAGGGTCAGCAGCACCAGGGTGATGGTCAGCACCGGGAAGGCGGCGATGATCAGCACGTTGGTGACCAGCGCGGTCCAGGTGAACACCGGCATCTGCATCAGCTTCATGCCGGGGGTACGCATCTTCAGGATGGTAATGAAGAAGTTGATGCCGCTCAGCGTGGTACCCAGGCCTGCTACCTGCAGGCCCCAGATGTAGTAATCGACACCTACCCCTGGACTGTATTCCTTGCCTGACAACGGCGGGAAGGCCAGCCAGCCGGTCTGCGCGAACTCACCGACACCCAGCGAGATCATCACCAGGCCCGCGCCCGCCACGAACAGCCAGAAGCTGAGCGAGTTGACGAACGGGAAGGCCACGTCGCGTGCGCCGATCTGCAGCGGCACGACGACGTTCATCAGGCCGGTGATCAGCGGCATCGCCACGAAGAAGATCATGATCACGCCGTGGGCGGTGAAGATCTGGTCGTAGTGATGGGGGGGCAGGACGCCCTCGTTGCCGCCAGCGGCCATGGCCTGCTGGACGCGCATCATGATCGCGTCGGCGAAGCCGCGCAGCAGCATGACGAAGGCGACGATGAGGTACATCACGCCGATCTTCTTGTGGTCTACCGAGGTGAACCACTCTTTCCAGAGATAGCCCCACAGCTTGAACTTGGTGATCAGGGCCAGCACGAGCAGGCCACCGATCCCCGCGCCGATCAGCGTGGTGATGATGATCGGGTCGTGCGGGATGTCGGCAAAGGTCAGTTTACCCAACAGATTCATGGTCATTCTC
Organism: Stenotrophomonas sp. HMSC10F06; assembly: GCF_001807865.1. NCBI lineage: Bacteria > Pseudomonadati > Pseudomonadota > Gammaproteobacteria > Lysobacterales > Lysobacteraceae > Stenotrophomonas > Stenotrophomonas sp. HMSC10F06. The sequence goes on from NZ_KV791297.1 coordinate 132,667, forward strand.
CCGAGCCGTCGTGACCGGCGTGACCGGCTGCGGCGTGCTCGTCTGCAGTGTGTGCGGCGTCCGCGGCAGCGGGCTGGTCGGCATGGACCGGCAGCTTCGCTTCGTCGTGGGCTCCGCTCATGGCCTGCATGTCGTGGCCTTCATGGCTTTCGCCTTCGGCGCCGTCATGCTTCATGGCCTTGTGGTCGTGCTTCATGCCGTAGTGCTGGTTGTCGCCCATGTGCTTGGCGATGACCCAGTCGAACAGGCCGGCCTCGGTGGTGCCGTAATAGGTCACCGGGTGCCAGTCGTGGTTCTTCTCGGCGACCAGCGCAGCGAAGGCGGTCTTGTCCAGGGTCGCGCTTTGGGCACGCACCTTGGTCAGCCACTGCTGGTACTCCGCCTCGGTCACCGAGTGCGCGGAGAAGTGCATCTTGCTGAAGCCTGCGCCGCTGTAGTGCGAGGACATGCCCGGGAACTCACCGGTCTCGTTGGCGATCAGGTGGAGTTTGGTCTCCATGGCCGTCATCGAGTAGATCATGCTGCCCAGGTGCGGGATGAAGAACGCATTCATCACCGAATCGGACGTGATCTTGAAGTTCAGCGGGGTATCGACCGGGAAGGTGATCTCGTTGACGGTGGCGATGTTCTCTTCGGGATAGATGAAGAGCCACTTCCAGTCCAGCGAGATGGCTTCGATCACCACCGGCTTCTTGTCCGAGTCCAGCGGACGGTACGGATCCAGCGCGTGCGAGGAACGCCAGGTCAGCACAGCCAGCACCAGCACGATCATGCACGGGATCGACCAGACCACCACTTCGATGGCCGTGGAGTGCGACCACTTCGGCTCATAACGGGCCTTGGTATTGGTCGCACGGTACTTCCACGCGAAGGTGAGGGTCATGATGATGACCGGCACGACAACCAGCAGCATCAGCACGGTCGCCGTGATGAGCAGGGTCTTCTCGTCGTGGCCGATCTGGCCCTTGGGGTTGAGGATGGCCGAGTTGCAGCCCGTCAGGAACACGGACAACGCAAACAGCAGGCCCGGACGCAGGAAGCGTCCAAGGGGTTTCAACGGAATCATCGGTCGATCCAATTGCGTAGGGAATGCCAGTTCAAGCCCGCCTCCGTCCCAGCCAAAGCCGGTGGTGCCGGTCCAAGGGGACAGGCACGGAGGACGATCATGTCAGCCTTCCAATTTTAGGCCGTCACGCATCATTTAAGAAAGGCATTGACAATGATCCAGCGCAGGAAAGGCCTGTTTTGGGCTGCGACACGTTGTCGCAGTGCCGGGCAATGACCCGATTCGGCAACATTCCGGCCCTTGTATAGACATGAACGGGTCAGTTCCGGGGCTGGCCAGCGCGGACCCGGTTGCAGTGTCCCGGCGCGTGCTGCGCAACGGCCGGCGGGCGGCCACGGTACACGTACCGACGCCCCACGTCACCCGCGGCGCCGCTCAGACCGCCCGCACCCGATTCGCGCACGCCGCCCCACTGGCGAAGTCCGCCAGGTTGCGCAGCGTGATGTCGGAAATCTCCTGCAGCGCCTCGACCGTGAAGAAGCCCTGGTGCCCCGTCACGAGCACGTTGGGGAAGGTCATCAGGCGCTGGAACGCGTCATCGTCGATGATTTCGCCGGACCGGTCCTGGAAGAACAGCCCGCTCTCCTGCTCGTAGACATCGATGGCCAGGTGGCCGAGGCGGCGCGACTTCAGCGCGCGGATCACCGCATGGGTATCCACCAGTCCGCCGCGCGAGGTATTGACCAGCATTGCCCCGGGCTTCATTGCGGCCAGTGAGGCGTCGTCGATCAGGTGATGGGTGTCCGGCGTCAGCGGGCAGTGCAGCGAGACGATGTCTGATCGGGCCAGCAGGTCCTCCAGCGCGACCGATGCGCCAACGGCGGCGAACCCGGGCGATGGATACGGATCGTAGCCCAGCACGGTACAGCCCATGCCCTTGAAAATGCGGGCGGTGGCCAGGCCGATCTGGCCGGTGCCGACGATGCCCACGGTCTTGCGGTGCAGGGTGCGGCCGAGCAACCCATCGAGCATGAAGTTGCCCTCGCGCACCCGGTTGTAGGCGCGGTGGGTCTGCCGGTTGAGCGTCATCACCATGGCCAGGGCATGCTCTGCCACGGCTTCGGGGGAGTAAGCCGGCACGCGTGCCACGAACAGGCCCAACTGCTCCGCCGCGGCCAGGTCGACATTGTTGAAGCCCGCACAGCGCAGCAGGATCGCGCGCACCCCCTGTGCATGCAGCGCCTGCAGTACCGGGGCGTTCAACCGGTCGTTCACGAACACACAGACCGCCTCGCAGTCCTGCGCCAGTGCCGCGGTATGTACCTCCAGCGCGGCATCGAAATACAGGAACTCGAAGGACGTCCCTGCCCCGCGGCGTTGCTTGGCCTCATCGAGAAACTGCTGGTCGTACGGGCGGGCGCTGAATACTGCGATCTTCATGAGGCGATCCCCGGGAGTTCGAGCATCACGATACCGCAGTACACTCCGGCCAACTGCCTGGAGCCTGCCGTGTCCCTGACTGCCCGCCTTCTCCGCTGGACCGCCACGCCGATGGCCCGGCGCGGCCTGTTCGTGCTCACGTGCGCGGCCGTGATCGTGATGGCCTGCAATCCATTGCTGGCGCCCTTGCTGCCCGTGGTGGATGCGCTGGGGCTGGATGTCCTGGTGCTGCTCATGGGTGCGCAGGCGATGGCACTGCTGCCATGGGTGCGGCTGCATGCCCGTCGTATCGCGCGCATCACCCTGCGTTTGCTGCTGGGTACCCTCGCCGGTGCCATCGCCAGTTTCATCGGCGGCTATCTGCGGCAACTGGTATTCGCCATGGCCACGCGTTGGACCCACGCGCGCCCGTGACCTAGTATTCGGCCCTTGCAAGACGCCATGGGTGGATGTGCGTGGAAAGTTTCGAGCGGTTCAACGGGCGCCGTAGTGGTGAGGGCAAGGCGGTCGCGATCCTGTCACACGGCTTTGGTACCGATCAGACCGCATGGAATGCATTGCGCCCGTGGTTTGAAGCGCGCTACGACGTGATCTCCTTCGATCTTGCCGGCTGTGGCCCGCAAGGTGCGCAGACTTACGATTTCGAACGCCATGGTTCGCTGTTCGGCTACGCCGACGATCTGCTCGACATCCTGGATGAGCTCGACGTGCACAACTGCACCTACATCGGCCACTCGATGAGCGGCATGATCGGCGCGGCCGCTGCGGTGGCACGGCCGGAGCTGTTCGAGCGCCTGGTCATCATCGGTGCGTCGCCGCGTTATCTCGACGATGACGGCTACACCGGCGGTTTCAAACCGCAGGACCTGGAGCAACTGTTCGAGAGCATGCGCGCCAACTACCAGGCCTGGATCGCAGGCTTCGCCCCGATGGTCGTCGGCGTGGAAGACAGCGCGGTCGTTGCCGATTTCTCCAACACCCTGTTCCAGATGCGCCCGGACATCGCGCTCAATACCTCGCGCACGATCTTCACCTCAGATCTGCGCAGCCTGGCTGCGCGGGTTTCCACGCCGGTCCACCTGATCCAGACCGCGCACGACGTGGCGGTACCGGTCGCCGTCGGCCAGTGGCTGGCCAACGCGATCGATGGCGCCACCCTGGATGTGATCGATGCTTCCGGTCACCTCCCGCACATGACGGCACCCGATGACGTCATGCGCATTCTCGAACAGCGTCTGGCAGGCCCCACGCGGTGACGACCTCCGACAGTGAAGCGCTTGCCGCGCTGTGCCAGTTCGCCCGTCTCGCCTCCCACGCCGACCTGGTGATGGCAGTGGAGGTGGACGCCGGCGGGAGGGCGACCTGGGCTGTCTCGGCCCCGGCACTGCCCTCGCCGAGCTTCAACCTGGCGCGCAGCGGCATCCTCGAGGCGCGCTGGAGCGGCGAGGCCATGGACGCAGCGGACTTCCGGCTGCCGACGGCGATCATCCATGCCCTGGAAGGCCGCCCCGCCCGCCTGCTTTACGTTCCGGCCCCCTCCCACGGCGCGCCACTGAGTGGCCTGCTGCTGCTCTGGCGAAGCGTCCCTGCCCCGGCAACCTTGACGGCACAGGTGCCACTGCTGGCCACGAGCGTGGCCCGGCTGCTGTCCGCACGGCGCGAAGCCGCGCGCGGCACGATCGTCCGCAATCAGTTCCTCGATCTGTTTGAAAGCGTGCCGGCGGGCATCGTGCTGATCGACGGGGATGGCATCGGCGCGGCGGTCAACGAGCACGCCGCGGAGCTGCTGGGCTGCACGGCTGGCAATCACCGGGCGGCGGATCTGGCCGGTCCGATGCGCGCCCTGCGCCAACGCTGCGACAACCACGCCGAGCTGGAACTGGCCTACAGCGCTCAGATGAACAACGATCAGTTCGCCGCCAAGCAGAACTGGACTCTGGGCGAACGCACCTTCGAAGTGGACACCCATCCGGTGCGCGGCAACGGCGCGCACGGGCGCATCTGGCTGTTCACCGATGTCACCGCGGACCTGCTGATGGCCGCCGAGCTGCGCCGCCTGGCGTCCTCGGACCCGTTGACCGGCGTCCCCAATCGACGCCATTTCGAAGAATGCTCGGCCCAGATCATCGCCGCCCGCGAAGCCAACGGCCGCGCGGTGGCGGTGCTGATGGTGGACGTAGACCACTTCAAGAAGATCAACGATACCTACGGTCATCCGGTCGGCGATGAAGTCCTCAAAGTAGTCGCCAAGCGCTGCCGCGACGCCCTGCGGGAGCGCGATCTGTTCGCCCGCTTCGGCGGCGAAGAGTTCATCGCCCTGCTGGCGGCGTCCGCCGTCGATGAGATTCCCGCCGCCGCCGAGCGACTGCGCAGTGCGGTGGCCGCTGAGCCGATCCTCGTGGGCAGCGAGCGCGTTGCCGTCTCCGTCAGCGTCGGGGGCGCGATCGGCGAGGCGTTGCCGGGTGGCGACCAGCGGCTGCTGGAGGCGCTGATCGCCCGGGCGGATGAGGCGCTGTATGACGCCAAGACCAGCGGGCGCAACCGGGTCCGGATGGCGGTCCTGCAGCCTGACCTGATCGACCTCTGAGCCAACCGGGCGCCTGGGGCCCCCTCCCCCCCCTCGGCGCGCCTGAACCCATCAGCCACGTCCCGCGGGCCCATTGGAGGTCTGTGCACGGGCACTTGTCGGCGCGAACCTAACACTGTTAGATTCGCCCCCTAACAACGTTAGGCCAGAGCACAGTGCGCCAACCCATCGCGCGGGAAGACATCGTCAAGGCGGCCTTCCGGATCCTCGACGAGGCCGGCCCGGAGGGCATTACCCTGCGCAAAGTGGCCTGCTCGCTGGGCATCCGGGCGCCGTCGCTCTATTGGCACTTCAAGAGCAAACAGGCGCTGATCGACGCCATGGCCGACGCCATGATCTGCGACGTGGCTCGCGTGATTCCCGACGGACAGCCATGGCGGCAGACGCTGCTGCAGATCGGGCGTGAGTTCCGCCGGGCGTTCAAAGCGCGCCGCGATGGTGCGCGGGTGTATGCGGGCACCTTCCTGGCCACCGAGAACGTGCTGCGGGTAGGTGAGGCCGGCATCGCCGCGCTGATGGGCGCCGGCGCGCCGGCACGCTTTGCCGCGACCGCGGCGATGGACCTGGTGTACTACACGATGGGCTTCGTGATCGAGGAGCAGTCCTGGCCCGGCGACGGCAGCATGGAAGCGCTGGGTGAGGCCTTCATGGCGCTGGCCGAGGCGCGCTTCCCCCATTGCTGGCAGGCCCGTGATGCATGGAGCGAGGTCGATTTCGACGCCCGCTTCGAGCAGGGGCTGGGCCTGATGCTCGATGGCATCGAACGACGCCTGTCGCGCGAATCCTGATTTCCCGATTCCTTTCTTTTCCCGCTGTTCCGACCCGGAAAGCCTCTCGATGCGTGCACCCTACCTCCGCAGTTTTTCCCTGATCCTGGCTGTCGCGCTGCTGTCCGCCTGCGGCGGCAAGGACGACAAGGCCGCGGCCGACGCCACGGCCGCCAGCTCCGCGCTGCCGGTCTCGCTGGCGCCCGCGCAGCAGCAGACCATGGCCCGCACGGTGCTGGTCTCCGGGCCGGTGACCGCCTATGAAGAAATGCAGCTGGGCGTGGAGATCAGCGGCCAGCGCGTGACCGCGTTGCTGGTGGACGTGGGGCAATGGGTCAAGCAGGGCCAGGTGCTGCTGCAGGTGGACCACCGCACCCTGGACAGCGAGCTGGCGCAGGCCGACGCCTCGTTGCGGCAGGCGCAGGCCTCGCAGGAACTGGCCCGCATGAACTACGAGCGCAGCGCCAAGCTGGCCGCCCAGCAACTGATCAGCGAAAGCAGCCTGGATGAGCTGCGCGCCTCACGCATCAATGCCGAAGCGCAGACCTCCACCGCACGTGCCGCGCGCGACGCGGCCAAGCTGCGCCGCGACTTCGCCGACCTGCGCGCACCCGCCGACGGCCTGATTTCCAAGCGCCTGGTGCAGCCGGGCCAGGTGGTCTCCGCCGGTACCGAGCTGCTGCGCCTGATCCGCGATGGCCGCCTGGAGTGGCGTGCGGAGTTGCCGGAAAACCAGCTGGCCGATGTCACCGTCGGCAACACGGTTGAGCTGCCGTATGCGGGCCAGGTGGTCAGTGGCCGCATCCGCGCGGTCACCCCGGGTGTCGATGGACAGACCCGCACCGGCACGATCTACGCCGACCTGCCAGCCCCCGGCCCACTCAGGCAGGGCATCTACGTGGATGGCCGCATCGTCACCGGCGACGGCCCGGTGCTGACCATCCCGACCGCGGCGATCGTGCAGCGCGACGGCCACAACTATGTGTTCACCGTGAACGAAAAACAGCAGGCCACCCGCCACCGCGTCAGCACCGGCCAGGCCGTGCAGGGCCGCACTGCGATCCTTGAAGGCCTGAAGGCCGGTGACCAGGTCGTGGTGGATGGCGCCGGCTTCCTCGGTGAGGGCGACCGCGTGCGTGTGGTCGCTGCGACCAAGGCCGCCGCACGATGAACATCTCCGCCTGGGCGATCAAACGCCCGTTGCCTGCGCTGCTGATCTTCTTCGTGCTGTGCGTGGCCGGCCTGTGGGGTTTCCATCAGCTGCCGGTGGCGCGCTTCCCGGACATCGCCTTCCCGATGACCACCGTCACCGTCACCCAGCCCGGCGCCTCGCCGAGCCAGCTGGAAGCCGAGGTGACCCGCAAGGTCGAGGACTCGGTGGCGACGGTCAACAACGTCAAGCGCGTGATGTCTTCGGTCAGCGAAGGCGTCAGCACCACCACCATCGAGTTCCAGCTGGAAGCCGATCTGGCCACCGCGCTGGACGACACCCGCGACGCGGTCACCCGCATCCGCACCGATCTGCCGCAGGACATCCAGGAACCGGTGATCTCCAAGGTCGACATCGGCGGTTCGCTGATGACCTATGCGCTGGTCGCCCCGCACATGACCACCGATGAGGCCAGCTGGTTCGTCGACCGCGATATCTCGCGTGCGATGTACGGCGTACCCGGTGTCGCGCGCGTCACCCGCGTGGGCGGCGTGCAGCGCCAGGTCCGGGTGGATCTGGATCCCAATGCGCTGATCGCGATGGGCATCACCGCCGGCGATGTTTCGCAGCAGCTGGCCCGCATCCAGGTGGAGCGCGCCGGCGGCAAGACCGAGGTCGAGGGCGCGCAGCAGACCATCCGCACGCTGGGTACTGTCGGTGACGCGCAGGCGTTGCGTGACTACTCCATCGCCCTGCCGGACGGGCGCGCGGTGCGGCTCTCCACGCTGGCCACGGTGACCGATGGCGCCGCTGACCCCACCGAGGCCGCCCTGCTGGATGGCAAAGGCGTGGTGGCGTTCTCGATGTCGCGCACGCGCGGCTCCAGCGAGGTCAAGGTGGAGGCCGGCGTGCATGACGCGCTGGACAAGATCAAGGCCGAGCATCCGGGCATCGACTTCCGCCTGGTGACCACGGCGATCGACGAGACCCACCGCTCCTACGATTCCTCGATGACCATGCTCTGGGAAGGCGCGCTGCTGGCCCTGCTGGTGGTGTGGCTGTTCCTGCGCGACTGGCGCGCGACGTGGGTGTCCGCATTGGCGCTGCCGCTGTCGATCATCCCGACGTTCGCGGTGATGTACTTCTTCGGGTTCACCCTCAACATCATCACGCTACTGGCGCTGTCGGTGGTGGTCGGCATCCTGGTGGACGATGCGATCGTGGAGATCGAGAACATCGTGCGCCACCTGCGCATGGGCAAGCCGCCCTTGGAAGCTGCGCGCGAAGCTGCGGGTGAAATCGGCAACGCGGTGATCGCCACCTCGCTGACCCTGGCTGCGGTGTTCGTGCCGGTGGCCTTCATGCCCGGCATCGCCGGCAAGTTCTTCCGCGAGTTCGGCTGGACCGCCGCCACTGCCGTGCTGTTCTCGCTGCTGGTGGCGCGCCTGCTCACCCCCATGATGGCTGCCTACCTGCTCAAACCACATGGCGAGGAGAAACCGGAATCCCGGCTGATGACCTGGTACCTGGGCTGGGTGGACGCCGCACTGCGCCATCGCGGCCGCACCCTGTGGATCGCCACCGGCCTGTTCGTGGCCTCACTGGCGCTGGTGCCGTTCATCCCGGCTACCTTCATTCCACAGTCAGATCTGGGCCGCAGCAACCTCAACCTCGAACTGCCGCCGGGCACGCGCCTGCAGGAGACCGTGGCCGTCGCCGAACACGCGCGCGGACTGCTCAAGGACATGCCCGAACTCAAGCAGGTCTACACCGCGGTCGGCAGCGTGCTCGACCTGGGCGACCCGGGTGCGACCGGCGTCGGTGAGCCGCGCAAGGCGACCCTGGTGCTCGACTGGGGCAGCGCCGACGGACGCGAACGTGATCAGCGCGTGCTGGAACGTGAGGCGCGCGAGCGCCTGGCCGACCTGCCCGGCGTGCGCGTCAGCTATGTCAGCTCCGAGCCCGGCAACCTGCTGCAGCTGGTGCTCTCCGGTGACGACCCGCAGCGCCTGCAGGATGCCGCCACTGCGCTGGAGCGCGACCTGCGCGGTATCCAGGGCCTGGGCAGCGTCACCTCCACCGCCTCGCTGCTGCGCCCGGAACTCCAGATCGTGCCGAACCCCGCCCGCGCCGCGGACTTGGGCGTCGCGACCGCCGACATCGCCGAAGCCGCCCGCATCGCCACCGCCGGCGATTACGAACAGCGCCTGGCCAAGCTCAACCTGCCCGACCGGCAGGTACCGATCCGGGTCGGCTTCGCCGAAGCCACGCTGGCCAATCCGGGCCTGATCAGCCAGCTGCGCGTGCCCGGCCGCAATGGCCCGGTGCCGCTGGCGGCGGTCGCCGATATCCAGCAAGGCAGCGGCCCCTCGCAGATCTCGCGCTACCAGCGCCAGCGCAACGTGACGCTCACCGCCGAACTCAACGGTCGCCCGTTGGGCGATGTGATGACCGAGGTGCAGGCCCTGCCGGGCGTCAAGCAGCTGCCGCCGGGCGTGACCTTCCTCAACACCGGCGATGCGGAAGTGTTCGTCGAGCTGTTCATCGGCTTCATGCTGGCAATGGCGGCCGGGTTGATCTGCATCTACATGGTGCTGTTGCTGCTGTTCAACCACGCGCTGATGCCGGTCACCATCCTCGCGGCGGTGCCACTATCCGCCGGCGGTGCGTTCGGTGCCTTGCTGATCACCCAGAACATGCTCTCGCTGCCGGCGCTGATCGGGCTGCTGATGCTGATCGGCATCGCCACCAAGAACTCCATCCTGCTGGTGGATTACGCGGTGATGGCCGAAGACGAACACGGCATGAGCCAGCACGACGCACTGATCGATGCCTGCCGCAAACGTGCACAGCCGATCATCATGACCACGCTGGCGATGGGCGCGGGCATGATGCCGATCGCGCTGGGCTTTGCCGGCGATTCCAGCTTCCGTGCACCGATGGCGATCGCCGTGATCGGCGGGTTGATCACCTCCACGCTGCTGAGCCTGATCGTGATTCCGGCGGCCTTCACCGTGGTGGATGATGCGGGGGATTGGTTGTCGCGGAAGTTCCGGCGGCGGTCGTCGCATCCGGCGGGGAGTGGTGCGGAGTGAGGTGACTGGCTGCTTCGCCACAAACAAAAAGCCCCGGCCAAGGCCGGGGCTTTTTGATGTATCTGGCGTGTCCGGAGCAGAATATTGAGCCTGCTGCCAAGCTGACGCTGGCTGCATGACCTGCTGAATAGATACGGTTGAACTTCAAAATGCAGCATGTACAGATGCGCCATCGGGCATCGAAGTCTCATCGACAAACTTATCGCAAGGCACTTACGAGCATGTCAACGGCGCAGCTCATCTGTGATGTCAGACAGAAATCTTCGCAACCCAACCGGATCGCCTTCTCCAGGTTCAAAATCCTCGATCATTCGATCCAAGACACCGTTCAAACCATGAAGACGGTCGATTACCTCGCGCATGAAATCTCGCTCTGCCGCAAACAGTGTCACGTCCTGATCGAGGCGAACCACCCAGTTGAACGAGGACGAAAAAAGGTAGTGATCGCGCAGAAACCGCTCACCTTCCATCCAATATCGGCGCAGCGAGTCAAGATCGGGCTCCACGCTGCATTCTTCTTTGCCGGCAGCCAGGTCTTCAAAGGACGCAATCCCTATGGCGCTAGATGAGCAGGACTGGCGTATATGCACATCCAACCAGGCATTCCAAACGTCTGTCGGGGCAAGATCCGCATATCGATTTCTGTCAAATGCAATCCCCGCACAGTCATTGGCAATAATCGGATTGTCCGGCGGTTGCGCATCCGACAGAACCGAGAGCAACTTCAGCTTCGGCAAACAACCAGTCATCATATCTAGTCCCGCCCCGCCCCCCGTGATGAGTCTTCGTTTTGCTGGATGTTCCCGCCACGATTATCTAAAGGCAAAGTGATAATGCAAGAAATAGGCATCTTAAGTGCCTGCCGCCCATCCGGATCAGTGAACCCGTAAGGATTGCCATTCGCATACCGATAGCGATTGAACTGATCAACCGGCTTCTGATAAGCCGTCACCGAGCCCACGCACGGGCAAGTTCACTGAAACCGCATGCAGCTAAGATGCGTCCGTCCTTGCCATTTCATTATCTTCATAAATGCGCTATTCATCATTATCTGAAGAAGCAGGCTCAGCCCCAGATAACGATGCTACCGTCAGGCCCGTTCAGCTGCATGGCCTCCGGCCCGGAGTACCCGTCGTCCGTCAAGTCGACGGTGAGAAATTTATCGCCCGAAAACATCATGGTCATTTTGACGTCATCGACCAGGCAATCGACCAACTTCAATCGGAGCGACGCATGTGTCAGTGCGCCCACCCACTCGCCGGAGGAGAGCGTGTATCCGTTATAAATATGAAGCGACCATCCATCATCAGTTCCAACCCGAAGCTGCTCATCCTCGACGGTCAACGTTACATACTTGCCTTTTAGATGTTGAAAAGTGTCTGATCGATGCTCGTTCATGGACGTTTCTCACGCTACTTGATTGGAAAATGCGACTTGGAATTGGGCAGGGTCTTTCCTGAATATGGATCAACACCTTGCTTACCTGCGTTCTCATATTTGATGTAGCCCGCCGGGTATCCGGGACTGGCCCCCTTCGACGGCGTCGGATCCATCATCCGCATGGTTGCCACTTGTCGGTTGGCGCCCCCCGCGCCACCTGTAAAGGCGACACCGGTTTGCTTCCCCTCCGGATTTTTCACTGGAGAGGGTCCTGTTGAGCCTGGGGGCACAGGAAACGTCGTTCCATTTGATGAGACAACAAAATTTGGAGAGGAAGCAGGTGCTGGAGCGGCAACTGAAGCAGATGTTGACGCCGCTGCTGTTGGTGCGGGTACTGCCCGAGACTGTTGTGCAGAGTCGATCGCGCCTGACATCAACGAGGCGGCAGCAGGACCAACGAAGGGAGTTGCTCGAATTATCGCGTAGGTCAACACGAGGGCCGCGGGACCAAATGTGTTGTACGCGGCAGGATCGCTTGCTACCGAGTCAGCGTGTCGCTCGGCTGCACGCTCCTGACGACCGTCAGGGTCATTAAACCGGTAAGGATTGTTTGCAGCGTATTTGTATCGGTTGAAGGACGATCCAGGATTGTCGTGTGGTGTGACCGGGTCCACAGACAGGAACATCTCCAACTGCGGATCCATGTACCGCTGCTGCATG
>NZ_KV791297.1:144831-151649 GCF_001807865.1 Stenotrophomonas sp. HMSC10F06
TGCGGATCCATGTACCGCTGCTGCATGTAGCTGAGGCCAGTCGCAGAGTCGCTCACATGCCCTGTGTAGCCCGGGCCATCAGCAACCGGCGCACCTACGACAGCGCCATAAGGCTCGTAACTGATGCGCTCGATCACGTTGCCATTGGCATCGCTCTTGGCCACTACCGAGCCCAAGGCATCGGTATGGATGTAAGTGACCGTTTGTCCCTGCGCAGGTAGCGACGCTATTGCGAGCCCACACAGAACCAGCGCCTTCAGCACAGTCACCCTCAGCAGCCGGTGCAATATCACTTCCCCCATCATGGGATCACCTCGCCCGGATTCCGTGGCGGCTGTCCCGGATCGCCGCCGCCCGGGTGTGGCTCTTGTTCGAACGTGCCGGTATAGGGCTGCGACCATCCCGAACAGCCTGCTGCGTTGCACGCGCGCACGATGTAGCTGGGCGCACAATAGCTGGCCGAGTACATCGGCGATGTCACCGATGTCGCCGACCCCGAATAGAGCAGCCTGAGCCCACCAGGCGCGCTCAGCTCGTATCGATCTGCATATGGCGATGACGACCAGCTGACCGTGCACAGGGAGTACTCGCTGTTATGCGGCCCCGCGTAGTAGTTGCGTTGATGCGCGTAGCCCACATTCGTGCCGCGGGGCGGCTTCAGGACCGTCACTACCTTGGTAGCTGAGTAATTTCCGCAGCCAGAACCGTTGCACGCCTTTACCCGATAGCCGTACTTACCGGAGGTGGCAGGATCGCGGGCGATACTGGTGGCGGCCGTGTCCTGCTGCGCGCTCCACGCCCCACCGTCGATGTTCTGTTCCAGCACATAGGTGCCTGCGGTGGCTACAGTGGTCCAACTAACCGTATAGGCAGCACTGGTGCCGGTCGGAGCGGTAAGGGTCGGCGTGCCACTCGGCTTCAGCAGTACTGTGGTGGCCGCCGTCGGCGACCAGGTGCCACAACCGCCATCATTGCAGGCCTTTACTCGATATCCGTAGGTGCCATTTCCCTTACCACTGAAGGCAATGCTGCGCTCGTTCGTAGACTTCACTGACGACCAAGCGCCCCCGTTTGACTGCTGCTCGATCAAGTAGCTGGTTGCCGTCGCTACACTCGCCCAAGAGAGCGTATAGGCGCCGTTGGTGCTGCTTCCCGGAAGAGTCAGAGAGGGCGCACTGCTGGGCGGCAGAGTTACCACCGTGGAGACGGTTGCCGAGTAGCTACTGCATCCACTGGTATTGCATGCCTTCGCACGGTAGCCATAGGTGGCCGAACCACGACCGGTGGTGGCCCAGCTCAAGCCGGCGGAGGTTTGCGCACTTTTCCACGCAGCCCCATTAACACTCTCCTCCAGCTGATACGACGTTGCCGTAGACACAACGGGCCATGTAACCATCCATGCCCCGGTATTGTTAGTCGCTGGCGTCGTGAGGATTGGCCCAACCGGAGCACGCAGTACTGTAGTTGTTTTTTCCGCCGACCAGCCGCTGCAACCACTGCTGTTGCAGGCGCGCACGCGGTAGCCATAGGCGCCATTGCCCCTGCCTGTGGCAGCGTAAAGGGTGGCCGCCTCCGATTGCAGCTGAATCCAGCTTTCACTGTTGATCCTTTCCTCGAGTACATACTCTACCGAACCCGGGACGGCATTCCAGGTGACCTGGTATTCGCCGCTCCCGTTGTTGGTGGGCAAAGAGATTGCCGGAGCCGCCGCGGGCGGCAGCAGCACAATCGTAGTCACGGTGTTCGACCAAGGGCTGCAGCCGGCCGCATTGCAAGCACGAACCTGATACCCGTGACTTCCCGTCTGCTTGCCGGAAACCGCGAGCGACTCTACCGTCGTCGCCGAGATGTTGGTCCAGGCTCCGTCCCCCAGGCGCTCCTGCGGTTCGTAGCGTGTGCTGCCCGCCACTGTCGACCAGCTCACCGTATACGCACCCGTACCGCTATTGGTCGGTGCTGTGATGGCAGGCGCGGAGGCAGAAGGGTAGATAACAGTCATCGCGTGTTCTACTGACCAGCCGCTGCAGCCGGAGGCATTGCATGCCCGCCCCCGGTACGCATATGCACCAGCCGCGCGACCAGTCAATGAAACGCTGGTGCTACTGGCGCCATGAATGGATCTCCATGCAGCTGAGCCCGCCCGCTCCTCGATATCGTAACGCGTGGCGCCGGCAACGGCCGCCCACGAGACCGTGTAGCTTCCGTTGAGACCGGCCGCAGGTACAACCAGCGCGGGCGCACTTGACGGTATCGGTAGAACTTGAACCACCAGAGCAATGCTCCAGCCGCCACAGGTTGAACCCTGACAAGCCCGGACTCTATAGGAGCGGGCCCCTGTGGAAGCGCCCGTCACGGTGTAGGAGGCAGCCGGACCGCTGTAAACCGCTGCCCATGAGGCACCTCCGTTGCTGGAGCCATGCAGCTCGTAGCGACTTGCATTGCCAACGCTGGTCCAGTTCACTGTGTAGGTGCCGGTGGCTACCGTGGCTGGGCCACTCAGAGAGGGAGTCCCAAGGACCACCAGACTCTCCAACTCGGCGACCAAACTTCCGCCGAGACTGATGTACTCCAGCTCTTTCCCGGTTCGCTTGTTGTGCTGGCGACGCAGCACGCCATCATTTCCGTAGAAGGAAAGAATGTCGCCCAATGCTGCGCTGTAGCTGCCAACGCGGCGACCTTGCGCATCGTAGGCGTAGCCCTCTCGACCCGCACCGTCCCTCAGACGATTGCCGTAGTCGAAAATGAAAACATCTCCGTTCTTTTTTGCCAAATTTCCCTGCGCATCATAGGCGATACCGATGACGGCACTCCCGTCATCCAGATTCACCGTCGTCATTCGATTACGTGCGTCATACCAGTAATTGTGCTGCTTTACACCACCGAGTTTGGCGCTGCGAATGTTGTCCAGTACGTCGTAGGTGTATCGGTACGTACCATCCCCACCGAACGAGGAAGACTTCGCATAAGTCAGGCGATCCAGCGCGTCATACTGCATCTGCCTGGATTTCGCAGGCTCGACAGCATCCACCGTAGCGGTGACGTTACTGTTGCTGTCATAGCTGAAGGTTGTATCGAGGACGGTTGTATCAATTGCTCGTGCCGGCATGCCCCGTGCGTTCTGAACCATGTTGCGCACGATGCCATTCCCATAAGTGAATGATCGCAACCCCCCGTTCGGGTAATAGCGAGCTCCTGATGCGTAAGGTCCCGCCTGCGTCGCCTGCCCCAACGCATTCGGCGCCAGAGCGATGACCTGACCGCTTGGATACTGCAGGCTGGCCAGCGCCGCGTTGCCGTTGTAGCCATAGCCCATTGTCCATATGCCCACGCCCTGCTGCTGCATCGTTTCACCGACTATCAGCCCGCGCTTGTTATAAGCATAGGTATTGATGACCTGCCGACCGCCACTATTCGCTGTAACTACCTGCGATGGCTTGCCGTCTGCGGTGTAGCTCCAGTCCTGGCTGCCGTTGCCGTCCGGGAAAGTCAGCCGACTGAGCCGGTTGCGACTGTCGTAGCTGCGATCCACACGCCGTCCAGATGATTGTGCAACCGATGTTTCGCAATCGCTCAAAGAGTTCAATGTCAATCCCGCAGCACTCCAAGACAGATTGCCTGCCGGGTCGTACGTCATGACCGTTGCCCCGGATTCGGGCTCCACTGATTTGCAAAGCTGTTGGAAGCTGTCATACACGTACGAACGCGTCAGCGAGATACTGCTGTCAGCGTTACGCCGCTTGATCGAGAGAACCTTGCCGAACCGGTCGCGCGCAATTTCGGTAAAGGCTCCAGCGGGATGCTCGATACGAGTCGGGGCGTCATAGTTTGGATTGTCAAACACCTGATGGCTGGTAACTGACTTCTGACCACGCGGATTGGTCGTTCGCACGCGCAGCCCCGACAAGTACTCAGTCACTGTCGTCAAGAGCCCCAGCTCGCTATCGGCGGAAATGGATGTTGGCCGGCCGAGCGCATCGAACTCACTCCATTCGCCGGCGGTCGGGCTCGCGCTGCTGCTGGGGTAAGACTGGAACGTGGCTCGCCCAGCATGATCATATGTGAAGCGCTGGTAGCGCTCCGTCTCCGCCAAGGTTGCATCAAGCTCACGGGTCAGCACCGGGCGCCATAGAGCGTCGAACCATGTGAACCTGCGATGGTTCCCGGTGCTGCTGGTCAGCCGCCAGTGTCCCGATGCGATGCCATGCTCCACCGCGTCCACCCGCTCAAAGACCTGTGTCGTCGGATTCCAGGCTACGCTGTCGCCCGCTCCATGTGTCTTCGCGGTGATGCGCCCCATTGCATCGTAGTCGTAGCTGGTCTGGTAACCCTGTTCATTGGTGACGGCGCGGATCCAGCCATTGTCATCTACGCTGGCACTGAGCGAAGTGCCATCTGCAAATCCAATGGACTGAGGTGTCCCGCGCTTCCAGTTGTTCAACGCTGTGCTGTTACCACGCCCGTCGACGAAGCTGGCAACACTGCCATCGGGGTGGTAAGTCAGCGATTGAACGAGCTTGCCGAATTGGTGCTTCTGCTGCGGCATGCCCAGTACGTTGAAACTCGTTTGGGATTCCACCAGCCCCGTGTTTACGTTGGTGGTCTTGGCAGTCTGTCCTAACAACCAACGCGCCGTATCATCGTAATAGGCGGTCACGTCGGTTCGACTGTCGCCCAGCGAGCTACTGCGCACTACCTGCAGCGGGCGGGCCTTCGCATCAAACGAGGACACGTTCCAAGACATGGTAACGCCATCACGCGTAATCACCTTCTTCGCCAACGGACGCACCAGCACGGATGACTCGTCATTCCCACCCCAGCGCGAGCCATAGCGGTCGGGAAACGGCATGGAGTTGGCCTGGGCGGAAGTTACATATGTCAGATCCTCCTGCTCAAGCTTGGTACCGTTGGCCGCCACCGTACTGCGCCCCAGTAGTTTGCCCTCATCGCGCGAGTAGACCGTTCCGTAGTGCTCCAGCAGGACGCTGCCATCCGGCTGCACGACGGCGACGCTCTTTCCACCAGTACAGGCGGTGCAGGGCGGGACCACACCTGACCAGAGGGCCGTTTCACCGTTGGCACCTTCATAGCTCCAGACCAGAGGCGCCGGCAGTCCGGGACCTTCGATGGTCTTACGCGTCAGCCCCAGTACATCGAAGTGTATTGGTACGGCCAGATGGTGGACCATGGCAGAGTTGTTTTCTGCCGAACCGCTGACCGCTTCACCTTGGCAAAGAACGCTTGGCACACCGTCGCGATAGTGACGCTGATGATCAAAGCGGAAGGTGCCTACAGCTCCGGATGGGTGCTTCATCTGTACGCTGTAACTCTTGGGTGACAGCGGTGCGACGTTTCCACAGCCCGGGCCTGGATCTTCGGTCCAGGTCATGTATGAAACGCGCATATCCGACAGATGGTTGATTTCCCATGCAGCCTGGTCGGGCTGCACGATGCGTTGCAATAACTCGCCGTTGTAAGCGTAGATCCAGCTTCTACCATGTGCGCTGGCACTGGCGAGTCGATTGTTAGCATACTGGAGCGTTATGGCTCGGCCATCGCTCGCAGTGATGCTTGTGGGGTGGCCATTGCTGTTGTAAGCAATCGCGACCGAGTTTCCAAAACGATCTTCAATTCGGCTGGCAAGCAGAAAAACCTCGACGCGGGGCCGCGCACCGCCATCCTTGACGTCCTGCCCCATGTTGCCTGCGTAGCGTGTGGTCCCGATGTTGAACGTGTAGGTGATGCCATCGGTTGTCTGCAGTACGAAGCCCTCGCCCTCATAGCCAGCAACCATTGGCGTGCAGGTGATCGAATCCAGCGCACTGGTCGTCCATACACTCGCCTGGCGGTTGTCTGGTTTGAATTGTGCAGGCGGCAATGCGATGAGCGATCGAGCCCCTTGGCCAGGAAGGTTTACCGAGTACCCGGACCAGATATCTTCTATGCGATGTGGTGGAAGCGTATAAGGATAGAAAATGTCCGTACAGCGTGGTTTGCGCATGCCAACCGTGACGTTCCATCCGTAAGCTGAGTCAAAGACACCCGAGATGTAGGGAACGTCGATGTTCCAGTCGCCGACTCCTCCGTAAATATGCGGAGCTATACCCGCAAGCGGCGTTGGCCTGATGACAAGCTTCCGGGTCAGCTTCACCGGAAGCGTGTTGGTGCCAGGAATATCGATGTCGGTTTGCTCAAACGCGACGCTCTGATCGAACATATTGATCGCGTCGCCAAACAAATCCGACTTCAGCGCACCAACCTGCTCGGCCGTGCGCAAGCGCTTGTCGTACTCCTGATAAGGCTGCATCGCCTGGGCATATGCGGCTCCGACGCTGCCTCCCATCAACAGCGTAGCCAGACCCACGCGTACAGCTCCCTTGACCGCGCTATGGCAGCCTGACTTCCTGTCCTGCATCCGTACATCCCCTGTTATAGGCGACGCCTATATTCACCTAACTTTCACCCCTGTCAAGCGCGGCGATCTCTCCGCTTCGATAGCTCTTCCGAGCAAGCCCCGAGCTCAGACGCGCTGCACTGAGACGAGCCAATTGGAGTTGACGCCATACGTCCAAGCCATGACGATCCCCAAACAAAAAGCCCCGACCAAGGCCTGGGCTTTCTGCTGTATCTGGTGCCGGAAATGGGAATCGGACCTACGACCTACACATTACGGACCAAGCCGAGTGAACCGTGCTGGCGATTGACCGGCTGCTCATACGTCGTCACCGGATCCACCGACAGGAACACGCCCAACTGCGAATCCATATACCGCTGCTGCATGTAGCTCAGGCCAGTGGCAGAGTCACTCACATGCCCCGTAT
>NZ_KV791297.1:151669-154472 GCF_001807865.1 Stenotrophomonas sp. HMSC10F06
ACGATGGGAACGAGACCGATGGTCGCCGCGACTCAAAGGCAGCCGATCTTGAATCGCCTACTCAGCGGCTTCGGATTCAAACCGTGCTTTGATCTCTCGAAACGCCGCGCGTGCGCCAGGCAAATCTTCATGAATGTCATCTGACAGATAAACATTATCGATGAACTCCTGAGGTCGCAAGTAAAACGAACCGTCGCTGTAGCCCGCCAGCCAGTACTTTGAAGCGCGGGCGTCAGTGACTTCAAAAAGTGCGGCCGGATACAACATCAGGCGGCCATACTCATCCTCAATGCCGTAAAGAATTGAGCGCTCCATCTTGCGAGAGTCATAGTAACAATCGACTGTAAAGACAATGTACTCGTGCCCCAACGAGACTTCGTAGCGGGATAGAGAGGGGTGAGCACCCATGGCAACGGTCGCTTCAATATTTTTCCGGACAGCACGCACTTTCATATCAAACTCGCCTATGGATTTATGACGGATTTTGGTTCAATGATCTGGCCTGTGTCCGCATTCCGGAATGCATGGGTCTCTACGTGCCCCCCGTCAGCAGCTTTGTATGACGAGCTTGATACTTTTTGATAGGAATACGCATCGCCACCGTACTCACCCGCGAGACGCTCAGCTTGACGTAGGGGCTTCGGAGTAGAAGCACCATGAGTGACCTTGCCGGCCCCACCCGCCAACTCAGCCATCTGCTGCTCGCTTGCCAACTTCTTACCAAGTTGTGCTGCCTCGTCCCCGTGCTTAAGGACCGCTTTTCCGGCATCTCCAACGATGGGAACGAGACCGATGGTCGCCGCGACCACGTTGATCGCAGAACGAGAACACCAATGGACTGCTTCGGCAGTTCCTGCCCAAGGGCATTGATCTGTCGAGCGCGAGCCAGGAGTATCTCAATCACGTCGCGATGCTCATGAACACACGTCCGCGACAGACGCTGGGCTGGAAAACGCCCGCCGAAGTGATGGACAAAGAGATCACAGAATTCAGATCACGTGTTGCGCTTGCTTCTTGAGACCGCCCAACCTCCGCAACCGCGAAGCCCCTTTCGGTCACCTGCTTGATCGCCTCGGACTTGAACTCATCCGTGTACTGCTTGCTCGCCATAGACACCTCTCGCGTTACCATTGATTATGGCTCTGAGTTGTCTACGAAATCCTGGCCGGTCCAATCGTCCGCCAACGATGTCGAATGTCTTCGCCGTTAGAGCGCAAACTTGCTCGGAACACTGAACGGAAAAACCTACGGCCCTACGCCGTCGGTTCGCGCGTCCTGACTGTCGACGCGGGGACCCTCGGCGAAGTTCAAAAACTGAAGCACGATCTCCTCCAGGTTGAGCGCTCCACCGCAAGCGATATAGCGCCCATCCGAAATCTCGGACTGAATCCAATCTACTTCCGAACGATCAATGCGCGTCCTGGGCAGCGAATATTCACTCAACTCCGTGTCAACCAGGTCGACAGTGAGAATCCACCCTGGGTTATCCAAAGTGTCTATCTTGATACCGTAGGAATGCTCCCAATCTTCGTCACAGTGATTCGAATACCATCTTTGCAAAAGCGCAATCGCAGTGTCCATAAATAATCTCAGTTCCTCTTTGGCAGCTCTTCTGGGAGCGCCGGACGCACCCCCTTTTGCCCTGCCTCTTTCACATGAGGTGTGGCAATGATGGATCCATCAGGATTGGTATGAGCCTTTCCGGTTACGTCGACACGCTTTACCTCTTGGAAGCCGGACGGATTGTTCGGATTTGGCTGGTACGTGGCAGTATTGCTGATATTGCCATCCTCACCACGCTTTAGGACAGAGTGTGCGCCCTGTGCATTGGCGTCCGGTCGCAATTTGTTTGTGTTCCGCCCAGATGGCGCGCCAACTGTAACAGTCCCAGTCCGGGGTGGCTGCATACGCAGGGGCGGCGCTCGAATGCCACCAGCATGGGACTGCCCGCCCTTGACGATACCGGAACCAATGGCATAGCCAGTTTGCTCAGCCCAATTGGCATACAACGGAAATCCGTGCTCGTATCGGGAGGCGTTAAGTGTTCCGTTCTCAAAGCCGGTCTGGAAGTCACTCCAACTCTGCCTCCCGTCCGGATCCGTGAATTTGTACGGATTACCGTTCGCATACCTGTATCGATTGAACTGCCCCACCGGCTGCTCATACGCAGCCACCGGATCAACAGACAGGAACACACCCAACTGCGGATCCATGTACCGCTGCTGCATCTGGCTTAGCCCAGTAGCAGCATCACTCACATGCCCCGTATACCCTGGGCCATCGGCAACCGGCGCACCTACGACAGCGCCATAAGGCTCGTAACTGATGCGCTCGATCACGTTGCCATTGGCATCACTTTTGGCTACAACCGAGCCTAGGGCATCGGTATGTATGTAGGTGACCGTCGTCTGTGCGATTGCGCAGGGCGACAGGCCAAGGCACAGCAGCGCACAGCACAGCCAGCCCCCGATGACACCCAGCTTTCGAAGCCGACCGCCGATTTCCCTGAAGCGGGTAGACACACCGCTTGCAGCTTCCCCGAACCTGTGCATCCTTCCAATCCCTGAAAGAGCCTTGACGCAAGGCCTGGTATTGATAGCACAGGAACCATCGGCCCGGAATCCAACGGTGCGATTGAGGCCAACCACACCATCCTGACGTGAGCAACGCCCTTGCCGCTAAGCGCCAGCGAAGCCGGATCGGATCGAGGTGCCGATGTCAGTCCGGGGTGCGTTGAACGGACCTGAGGTTGCCGGCCAGCGGCCGGCACTACCACCAAGCGAGCCACAAACAAAAAGCCCCG
>NZ_KV791297.1:154492-154873 GCF_001807865.1 Stenotrophomonas sp. HMSC10F06
GCCATTGGCATCACTTTTGGCTACAACCGAGCGTAGGGCATCGGTATGGATGTAGGTGACCATTAGTGCGCTTGCGGTGGCACAGCAGCCAGACCCAGCAACAGCACAAAGCATAGCGATGCGTCTACGGCACCAAGCTTCCGAACTGGATCCTTAAATCTCCCGAAGCGGGTGGACACGCCGTTTCCCCGATCCTGCGCATCCTTCCAATCCCTGAAAGAGCTTGAAGCAAGGCAGGGTATTCATAGCACAGGAATAACGCACCATGAATCCAACGGGGCGATTGAGGCCACCCACACCATCCTGACGTGAGCAACGCCCTTGGCGCTAAGCGCCGGCGAGGCCGAACCGGATCGAGGTGCCGATGTCAGTCCGGGGTGC
>NZ_KV791297.1:154893-249805 GCF_001807865.1 Stenotrophomonas sp. HMSC10F06
AAAGCCCCGACCAAGGCCGGGGCTTTTTGCTGTATCTGGTGCCGGAAATAGGAATCGAACCTACGACCTACGCATTACGAATGCGCCGCTCTACCAACTGAGCTATTCCGGCGAGGTCGTGAATTCTAGGGGGTGTCGACCACTTTGGTCAATCAGGGAAGCGCCCCACCATGGAAGCGCCCATGCCCCAATGCCCCGGTACGACCCGCTGCCGCCGCACCAGCCCTTGACGCGCCGGCCCCTACAGTGGGCTCCCCATCTCCGGAGGCATCCCATGCGCCCCTGTCCCCGCCTGGCCGGCCTGCTGCTGTCATCCCTGTTGTTGAGCGCCGCCGCGCAGGCACAAGGCACGGTGCCGACGCCGCAGACACCGGACCAGCAGTGGCAGCCCCTGTTCCAGCAGGTCCAGGGCGCGCACCTGTTCAAGGATCAGAAGACCTTCGCCGATGCGGTGCCCCGCCAGCCGGCGGCGACCGTCCTGACCGAGTGGCAGCGCGCCAGGACGCAGCCCGGATTCGACCTGGCAGCCTTCGTAGCCGAGCACTTCGCAGTGCCTGGTGACACCCAGCCCTACGTGCCGCCAGCGGGCGAGACGCTGCGCGCGCACATCGAGGGGCTATGGCCGGTGCTGACCCGCACCACCGGCACCGTGGATCCGAACGGCTCGCTGCTGCCGCTGCCCAAGCCCTACGTGGTGCCCGGCGGCCGCTTCCGCGAGGTGTACTACTGGGACAGCTACTTCACCCTGCTCGGGCTGGCCTCCAGTGGCCGCTGGCAGCAGGTGCGCGACATGGTGGACAACTTCGCGTTCCAGCTCGACAGCTACGGCCATATCCCCAACGGCAACCGCAGCTACTACCTGAGCCGCTCGCAACCCCCCTTCTTCAGCCTGATGGTGGATCTGCTCGCCACGCATGAAGGCGATGAGGCCTACCGCCGCTATCTGCCGCAGTTGCGCATCGAGCATGCGTTCTGGATGCGCGGCGCGGAAACGCTGGCAGCGGGGGAGGCGCGCGAACGCGTCGTGCGGCTGGCGGACGGGCAACTGCTCAACCGCTACTGGGACGACCGCGCGGTGCCGCGCACCGAATCCTGGATGGACGACGTGGCCACGGCTGCGCAGGCACCGCAGCGCACGCCCTCACAGATCTATCGCGATCTGCGCGCCGGCGCGGAGTCCGGCTGGGATTTCAGCTCGCGCTGGCTGGCCGAGCCGTCCGTGTTGGCGAGCATCCGCACCACCGCGATCGTACCGGTCGATCTGAACAGCCTGCTGTTCCATCTGGAAACCACGCTGGCCCGCGCCAGCAAGGCGGCCGGTGACCGCACGGCGGCACGCGCCTTCACCCGTCAGGCGAAGGCACGCCGGCACGCCATCAACGCGCTGCTCTGGGATGACGACCAGGGCTGGTACGTCGACCGCGATCTGGAGCGGGGGCAGACCCGCCCTGCCCTGACCGCGGCGGCGCTGTTCCCCTTGTGGCTGGACGTGGCGGATCGCGCGCAGGCGCGCCGTACCGCCCAGGCGGTGGAGACACAGTTGCTGCGCGACGGCGGCCTGCTGACCACCACCGTGGCAACCGGCCAGCAATGGGATGCCCCCAACGGCTGGGCGCCGCTGCAGTGGGTCGCCGTGGACGGGCTGCAGCGCCATGGGCAGGACACCCTCGCCCGCCGGATCGGCGTGCGCTTCCTGCACACCGTGCAGGTCGTGTATGAGCGCAAGGGCAAGCTGGTGGAGAAGTATGCGGTCGACGGCTCGGCCACGGGCGGCGGTGGCGGCGAATACCCGCTGCAGGATGGGTTCGGCTGGAGCAACGGGGTCACGTTGGCGCTGCTGGATCGGCTGTGTGCGCCGAAGCGCGTCTGCGACAGCGCGCAGGATGTGGAGGCCGCGGACTGATCCAGCGGCCGCCGCGGCGCGGGATCAGCGCGCCTTCCACAATTCCGCCAACCGATCCGGCTTGCCGGCGATGCGCTCCAGCGCCGGGTACTTCAGCCCGTCGTGGTAATCCAGCGTCACCGTGTCGATGCGATCGACGTTTTTCACCAGCAGCGTCAGCGGTGCCTTGTCGGTCCTGGCCGCGGTGATCGCCTCCTTCAACTGCTCGGCCTTGAACACGCGGCCATTGAGCGCGACCACGCTCATGCCGGGGGTCAGGCCGGCATTGAAGGCCGGGCTGTCCCACAGCACATCGCCGATGTAGCCGGATTCGCTGACCGACATTCCGATGGAGTAGAGCAGGTTGCTGTTCTTGCCGCGGGTTTCCTGTGCCTTGAACGCCTCGTTCGGTGTATCGGTGTACACCAGTTTCCAGCCAGCCGCTTCCAGGCCCCCGGTGAGCGGACCATGCCCGTCCAGGCGCTCGCGCAGGAAGCTGGCCCAGTTGAACGGCGCCACGCCGTTGAGCGTGCTCACCACCTCGTCGAAGGTGTAGGGATTTACATTCCAGTCGCCGTCGTTCATGCCGAAGAACGCCTTGGCGAAGTCGTCCAGCCCGCGCTTGTTACCCGTCAGCGCGCGCAGCTTGCCCTCCACCTCCAGCCAGACCATCTGGCCTCCGGAGTAGTAGTCCTCGCTCATCTGGTAGTTGCGGAAGGCCAATGCGCGGCGCTGGGCGATGGTCGGGTCGTTGGTGGTGTCCTGCAGGTTGCGCCAGGCCAGGCCCGGGCGACCACGATCGTAAGTGCCCGCCACATTGGCCAGCACGTCGCGGGTCTGTTGTGGGCTCCACAGCCCGGAGCGGGCGGCCAGCACCTGGCCCCAGAACTGGGTCTGGCCTTCGTACAGCCACAGCAGGCTGTCGCCCATCGGCACGTTGAAGTTGGCCGTGGTCAGATCGGCGCCACGACGGTACTTGCCGTTCCAGGAGTGATTGAACTCGTGCGGCAGCAGATCGCGGCCCAGCCAGGTCTTGTCCCACTCGGTGAAGTAGCCGGTGTCGCCGCTGTTCTCACTGGAGCGCTGATGCTCCAGGCCGATGCCGCCAAGCTTGTCGGTCAACGCCAGCAGGAACTCGTAGCGGTCGAAGTGGCGTGCGCCGTAGAGCTTGTACATCTGCTGCACCAGCGCGCGGTGCGCCTGGATCTGCTCTGGCTTGGCGGCCAGCGATTTGGCCTCATCGGCGAAGACATTCAGGTGCACCGGCACCTTCGCACCGGGGTCCAGATCGAAGCGCTGGAAGTGGCGGCCGGCGAACAGCGGCGAGTCGACCAGGTGGTCGTAGCTGATCGGCTTGAACACCACCGTGTCACCCTCGCGGCGCTCGGTATCCAGCGCGGTGGCGTACGACCAGCCCGGCGGCAGCGTGACGGTGGCCTGCGCCTGGATGTTGCGGGTGATCACCCCGGCCGGGTACAGCGAATTGGCATTCCACTGCAGGTTGAGCATGTCCGGGGTCATCACCACGCGCCCCTGGGCGCCCTGCGAAGAGAGGAACTTGAACTCGGCCACCACTTCGCTGGCGCCCTGCGGCACCTGCACGGTGAAGGCATAGACGTCGTACGGATCGCGCGTCCACTGCAGCGGCGTGCCGTTGGCGGTGACGACCAGGCCGGCGAGCTTGTCGATCGGGCCACTCGGTGAATGTGCCCCGGGCAACCACTGCGGGTACAGCAGGGTCAGTGGGCCGGGTCTGGCCGGCACCGTGGCCTTGACCTTGAAGATCCGTCGGCCGATGTCACGTGCGTCCACGTCGATGCGCAGCAGGCCGGGGAAGGCCACATCCTGCGGCGGCGGTGTCTGCGCCTGTACGCCGGTGGCGGACACGGCCAGCAACACGGACAGGGCAATGGCACGCATCTTCATCAGGCAGGCTCCAGCGGGGGAAGCCTCGATCCTAGCCCTGCGTTACCGCCCTGCCCCATGGCCAAAGGTCATGCGTCGCGTTGCGGCCATGATTGGCACAGCCGAGTGCGGTGACGTTCTGTCTGCCGGATGGGATCCGGGCCAACCGAGGTGTGCTGCCGGCCAGCGGCCGGCACTACCGGGGCAGCGCCACGGCATGCGTGGCGTCGCGATGCCTGGTCAGTCGACCAGTCGCAGGCGCAGTTCCTTCGGCAGCGCGAACACCATCGATTCCGGCTCACCGTCCAGTTCGCCGACGCCGGTGGCACCGAGTTCCTTCAGCCGCGCGATCACGCCATCCACCAGCACCTGCGGGGCCGAGGCACCGGCGGTCAGGCCGATGTGCTTCTTGCCGGCGACCCACGCCGGATCGATCTCGTCGGCACCGTCGATCAGGTAGGACTCCACGCCATCACGGCGCGCCAGTTCACTCAGGCGGTTGGAGTTGGAGCTGTTCGGCGAGCCGACCACCAGCACCAGGTCGCAACGCTTGGCCAGGTCGCGCACGGCGTCCTGGCGGTTCTGCGTGGCGTAGCAGATGTCGTCGTTCTTCGGGCCCTGCATCGCCGGGAAGCGGGTGCGCAGGGCGTCGATGATGCTGCGCGTGTCATCCACCGACAGCGTGGTCTGGGTGGTGTAGGCGAAGTTCTCCGGCTGGTCGATGACCAGCGTGGCGACGTCCTCCACGTCTTCCACCAGGTAGATCTGGCCGGTGCCGCGCTCGCGGCTCCACTGCCCCATCGTGCCTTCCACTTCCGGGTGCCCGGCGTGGCCGATCAGCACCACGTCGCGGCCGGCGCGACAGTGGCGGGCCACTTCCAGGTGCACCTTGGTGACCAGCGGGCAGGTCGCGTCGAACACCTTCAGGCCACGTCGGTCGGCTTCCTGGCGCACGGCCTGGGAAACGCCGTGGGCACTGAAGATCACCGTGTTGTCGTCCGGCACTTCGTCGAGCTCCTCGACGAAAATTGCACCGCGGGCCTTGAGGTCATCGACTACGAACCGGTTGTGCACGACCTCGTGGCGCACGTAGATCGGCGCACCCAGGGTCTCGATCGCGCGCTTGACGATCTCGATCGCACGATCGACACCGGCACAGAAACCACGCGGATTGGCGAGCAACACATCCATCGGTCAGATACTCCGGCCGGCGTGAGCCGGGTTGTTACGGATACAGGAGGGAATTATCCCGCTTTTTTGGCAGCCTTGCCGTCGAACAGGCCGAACAGGGCGATACCCACCGCGCCGACCACGATCGCCGAGTCGGCGATGTTGAACGAGGGCCAGTAATGGTCCCCGATATGCCACTGGATGAAATCGACCACGTGACCGTGCATGAGGCGGTCGATCACGTTACCGATCGCCCCGCCGATCACCAGCGCGTAAGGCACGGCGCTGCGCCAGGCGCCGCGAGGGGTGCCCCACATCCAGTAGGCCATCAGGCCGCTGATGCCCACTGCCAGTGCGGTGAAGAACCACAGCTGCCAGCCACCGGCATCGCTCAGGAAGCTGAATGCCGCACCGGTGTTATAGGTGCGGAACCAGTTCCAGAAGCCCTCGATGACCACCACCGGCTCGTACTCGGGCAGGCTGGACAGCACCCAGGCCTTGCTCCACTGGTCGGCGATGATGATCGCCGCCGAGAGCAGCAGCCAGATCAGCGCGTTCGGACGCGGACGGGCGGCGGCCATCAGAACCACCGCCGGTCTTCGCCGGCCCCATCGATGTTGGTCACGCAGCGGCCACACAGTTCCGGATGCGCAGCGACCGAGCCCACATCGGCGCGGTAATGCCAGCAGCGCACGCACTTCTGCTTGCCGGTCGGCTGGGCGCTGACGAACACCTCATCGGTGGTCGCCGGGCGTACCTGCACGTCACCGCTGATCAGCAGGAAGCGCAGCTCCTCGGCCAGCGGCTGCCAGCGCGCGGCGGTCTCGGCATCGGCGGCGACGGTGATCTCCGCTTCCAGCGCCGCACCGATCGCACCATTGGCGCGCATCGGCTCAAGCACCTTGGCGACCTGCTCGCGCAGGGCCAGCAGCTGGTCGAAATCGGCCGCGTTGAGCGGTGCGTCGGCCGGCAACGGGGCCAGGCCCTCGTACCACGTGGCGAACAGCACGTTCTCCTTGCGCTCGCCCGGCAGGTACCCCCACAGCTCATCGGCGGTGAAGCTCAGGATCGGCGCGATCCAGCGCGTGAACGCTTCGGCGATGTGGTACATCGCGGTCTGCGCCGAGCGGCGGCCGCGCGAGTCCACCGGCATGGTGTACAGGCGGTCCTTGGTGACATCCAGATACACCGAGCCCAGATCCACGCTGCAGAAGTTCAGCAGCAGCTGCACGATCTCGGCCATGTTGTAGCCGGTGTACGCCGCCTTGATCTTCTCCTGCACCTCGAAGGCGCGATGCACGATCCAGCGGTCCAGCGCGACCATGTCGGCCGGGGCCACCCGATGCTGGGCCGGGTCGAAGCCGTCCAGGTTGCCGAGCAGGAAGCGCGCGGTGTTGCGCAGGCGCCGGTAGGCATCCGCGTTTCGCTTGAGGATTTCCTGCGACAGCGACATTTCATTGCTGTAGTCGGCCGAGGCGATCCACAGGCGCAGGATGTCCGCGCCCAGGGTCTTCATGATGTCCTGCGGCTCGATGCCGTTGCCCAGTGACTTGGACATCTTGCGGCCCTTCTCATCCACGGTGAAGCCGTGGGTGAGGCACTGCTTGTACGGGGCCTGTTTGTCGATGGCCACGCCGGTCAGCAGCGAGGACTGGAACCAGCCGCGGTGCTGGTCCGAGCCTTCCAGGTACAGATCGGCCGGCTTGCCGAAGCCACGCGCCAGCAGCACGCCTTCATGGGTCACGCCCGAGTCGAACCAGACATCGAGGATGTCGGTGACCTTCTCGTACTGCGGCGCTTCATCGCCCAGCAGCTCGGCGCTGTCCAGGGAGTACCACACGTCGATGCCTTCGGCCTGCACGCGGTCGGCGACCTGCTGCATCAGCTCGACGGTACGCGGGTGCGGCTCACCGGTTTCACGATGGGTGAACAGCGCGATCGGCACACCCCAGGTGCGCTGGCGGCTGATGCACCAGTCCGGACGGCCATCGACCATCGAGCCGATGCGCGCCTTGCCCCAGCTCGGGAACCAGCCGACGTTGTCGATCGCGGCCATCGCATCGCTGCGCAGGTTGGCCTTGTCCATCGAGATGAACCACTGCGGGGTGGCACGGAACACGACCGGGGTCTTGTGGCGCCAGCAGTGCGGGTAGCTGTGCACGATCTCGACATACGCCAGCAGCGCACCGGACGCGCGCAGCACATCGACGATCAGCGGCTGCGCCTTCCACAGGTGCACGCCGGCCAGCTCGACATCGCCGGCCGGCGGGGTCGAGGACAGGTACACGCCGCGGCCGTCGACCGGATTGATCTGGCCTGCGTTGTACTTCTCCATCAGCCCGTACTGCTGGCTGACCACGAAGTCTTCCTGGCCGTGGCCGGGGGCGGTATGCACCGCACCGGTACCGTCTTCGTCGGAGACGTGCTCGCCGTTGAGCAGCGGGATGTCGCGCTGCGGATAGAACGGATGGGCCAGCAGCAGGTTCTCCAGCGCGGCGCCGGTGGCACGGCCGTGCACGACCAGGCCGTCCACGCCATAGCGCTGCAGCGAACGCTCGGCCAGTGCGGCGGCCAGCACCAGCCAACGGCGCTTGCCGTGGTGGGCCGGGCCTTCGGCCAGCACATACTCGATCTCCGCACCGAGCGACACCGCCAGCGAGGCTGGCAGCGTCCACGGGGTGGTGGTCCAGATCGGCACCGCGACCTCGACATCGGCCGGCAGGGTCGCGCCGAAGCGCGCGGCCAGCTGCTGCGAATCACGCGACACGTAGGCCACGTCGATCGCCGGCGAGGTCTTGTCCTGGTATTCGATCTCGGCCTCGGCCAGCGCCGAGCCACAGTCGAAGCACCAGTGCACCGGCTTGGCGCCGCGCACGATGTGACCGTTGGCGAACACCTTGGAGAGCGCGCGGATCTCGTTGGCTTCGAAATCGAAGCTCAGCGTCTTGTACGGGTTGTCCCAATCGCCGATCACGCCCAGGCGCTTGAAGTCGCGGCGCTGCAGTTCGATCTGCTCTTCGGCGAACTCGCGGCACTTCTGGCGGAACGCGACCGCATCGAGCTTGACGCCGACCTTGCCCCACTTCTTCTCGACCGCGATCTCGATCGGCAGGCCGTGGCAATCCCAGCCCGGCACGTAGGGCGCATCGAAGCCGGCCAGGTAGCGCGACTTGACGATGATGTCCTTGAGGATCTTGTTGACCGCGTGGCCCAGGTGGATCTGGCCGTTGGCGTAGGGCGGGCCGTCATGCAGCACGAACAGCGGGCGGCCCTGCGCGTTGTCGCGCAGGCGGGCGTAAAGGCCCTCGTCCTCCCAGCGCGACAGAATGCCCGGCTCGCGCTTGGGCAGGTCGCCGCGCATCGGGAATTCGGTTGCCGGCAGATGAAGGGTGGCTTTGTAGTCCTGGCTCACGCAGTGGCTCGCAATCTGTGTTCGGAAAGGATGTGACGGGCCTGTTCGGCGTCACGGTGCATCTGGTCGGTCAACGCGGCCAGATCGTGGAACTTTTCTTCGTCGCGCAACTTGGCGACGAATTCGACATCGATGTGGCGACCGTACAGGTCGCCCTGGAAATCAAACAGGTGCGCCTCCAGCAGCGGCTCCACGCCCTCCACGGTGGGACGCGTACCGAAGCTGGAGACCGAGGGCCACGGCTGGTCGAACACGCCGTGGACCCAGGTGGCATAGATCCCCGACAGCGCCGGTGTCTTCGGGAAGCGCAGGTTGGCGGTCGGGAACCCCAGCGTACGGCCCAACTGGCGGCCGCGCACTACCCTGCCCCCAATCGTATACGGCCTGCCCAGCAGATCGCCGGCGTGGCTGAAATCACCGGCGCGCAGCAACTGGCGGATGCGGGTGCTGGAGATGCGCTCACCGTGCAGATCCACCGGCTCGATCTCGTCGGCACTGAAGCCACGCTCGCGACCCATCGCCTGCAGCAGGGCCAGATCACCGCGGCGGCGGTTGCCGAAGCAGAACTCCGGCCCGATCCACACCTCGCGCGCGCTCAGCCGGTGCACCAGCAGCTGCTCGACGAAATCCTCGGCCTGCATCGCGGCCATGCGCGCGTCGAAGCGCAGCAGGCCGATCGCGTCCACGCCGAGCTCGCGCAGCATCGCGACCTTGTCGCGGGCCAGGGTCAACCGCGGCGGCGGCTCGCCCTGGGCGAAGTACTCGCGCGGCAGCGGCTCGAAGGCCACTGCCACAGCGGCCACGCCCAGTGCGCGCGCGCGCGAAACGGCGTGGCGCACCAACGCACGATGACCCAGGTGCAGGCCGTCGAATGCGCCGATGCAGACCACGCTTCCGTGCGGGAACAACTGCCCGCCTTCGACGCTTCTAAACAGCCTGCTCATCTACGTGGAATGCGGCCCACCAGGGCCGATGCTTTGCAAGAGATAGCCATGAAGTATAGCCGGGCTGCCCCCGGATCAATGCTCCCGCAGGTGGCGCGGGCGGAAGCCCATCGCGATCAGGGCCACCAGGTAGGTCAGGCCACCGCCGCCGACCAGCAGCGCGAGGTTGCCGATCCGGTGCCATTTGTCCATGCCGGTGAAGTCCGCCATCCCGTAACGCAGGGCCAGCAGCACCGCCACCATGGCCACGCAGGCCAGCCCCAGCTTGGTGACATAGCCGCCCCAGCCCGGCTTGGGCTGATACACATCGGTCTTGCCCAGCCAGTACCAGAGCAGGCCCAGGTTCAGATAACTGGACAGCGCGCTGGCAATGCCCAGCGCCAGGTGCAGGCCTGGCTGCTTGCCCAGCGCGACCCACACGCCCTGCGCCTTGAGCGCGTCGGGCACCATCACCTGGTACAGCACGGCCAGCAGAATGAAGTTGAACACCATGTTGGCCACCAGCGCGGCCACGCCGGCGCGGACCGGGGTACGGGTGTCCTGGCGGGCGTAGAAGGCCGGCAGGACCACCTTGAGCAGCGCGAACGCCGGCAGCGCGAAGCTCAGGCCGTACACCGACAGCGCGGTCATCCGGGTATCGAAGGCGGTGAAACGCCCGTACTGGAAGACCGTGGCGATCAGCGGCTCGGCCAGCAGCAGCAGGCCCAGCATGGCCGGAACGGCGATCAGCAGGGTCGTGCGCAGGCCCCAGTCCAGCGCACTGGAGAAGCCGGCCTTGTCGGTGCTCACATGGTGGCGGGCCAGCGCCGGCAGGATCACCGTGCCCAGCGCCACCCCGAACACGCCCAGCGGCAGCTCCAGGAAGCGGTCGGCCAGCGACAGCCAGGACTGCGAGCCGTCGGTCAGCTTGGCGGCGATCACGGTATCGAGCAGCAAGTTGATCTGCGCGATCGAAGAACCGAACAGGGTCGGCACCATCAGGGTCAGCACCTTGCGCACGCCCGGATGCCGCCAGCCCCAACGCGGCAGGGTCAGCAGGTTGATCCCTTTCAGCGAGGGCAGCTGGAACAGCAGCTGCAGCAGCCCGGCCGCCAGCACCGCCCAGCCCAGCGCCAGGATCTGCTTCTCCGGCGTACCACCCAGCCGCGGGGCCAGCCACAGCGCACCGGCGATCATGCACAGGTTGAGGATGACCGGGGTCAGCGCCGGCATCGCGAACTTCTGGAAACTGTTGAGCGCCCCGCCCGCCAGGGCGGTCAGCGAGACGAACAGCAGGAACGGGAAGGTCAGCCGGAACAGGTCCACCAGCAGGCCATGCTTGGCCGGGTCGGTATCCACCCCGCTGGAGAACAGGGTCGCCAGCTGGGGCGCGAAGATCAGCGCCAGCGCGGTGACCAGCAGCAGGACCCCGCCCAGGGTGCCGGCCACCCGCGACATCAGCTCGCGCAGTTCGGCGTGCGAGCGGGTTTCCTTCACTTCCGTGAACACCGGGACGAAGGCGGTGGCGAACGAGCCCTCGGCGAACAGGCGGCGCAGGAAATTGGGCACCCGGAAGGCGACCCAGAAGGCGTCGGTCACCGCATTGGTGCCGAACGTGGTGGTGATGACCAGGTCGCGAACCAGCCCCAACACCCGCGAAATCATGGTCATGCTGCTGAAAGACAGCAGGCCCCGCAACATCCTTGGTGAACTCACCCGTGTTCCCTCTTGACAATTGACTTGACGTACATTTTTCGAGCCATCATACTTTCCAGCTTGCTGTTCCCATTACACCGATTTTTCAGGAAACCACCACTGTGGCCAATATCAAGTCCGCCAAGAAGCGCGCCAAGCAGACCGTCGTGCGCAACGCGCGCAATACGGCTCAGCGTTCGATGCTGCGCACCGCTGTCAAGAAGGTGATCAAGGCTCTGGATGCCAATGACGCCGCCGGCGCCGAGGCAGCCTTCGCTGTTGCCCAGCCGATCCTCGACCGTTTCAGCTCGCGTGGTCTGATCCACAAGAACAAGGCTGCTCGCCACAAGAGCCGCCTGACCGCGCGCATCAAGGCCATCAAGGCCGCCTGATACGGCGCTGTGGGTGTCGTAGAGCCACGCCACGCGTGGCTTCGATCCAGCCGCAGAGAAAAGCCCGGCCCCGGCCGGGTTTTTTGTTGCCTGCGATCTGCGACGTCCAGCCCGGCTGGCGGCGACGGCGGCACCACAGAAAAACCCGGCCGGAGCCGGGTTTCTCAGGGGCGCGCGGGTGCGCTCAGTACGCATCGCGCGCTTGCGCCTCGTCTTCCTTCTGGCGATCGAAGAAGGCCATGATGTTGTTCATGATCGGCCAGGTGCCTTCACGGCCCAAGGCCGAGACCAGGTACCACGGCTGGGTCCAGCCCAGCTCGGCGATGATCTTCTCGGCGGCGGCCTTGGCCTCGTCCTCAAACATCAGGTCGGCCTTGTTCAGCACCAGCCAGCGCGGCTTGTTCAGCAGCTCCGGGTCGTGCTTTTCCAGCTCGCGCTCGATCGCCCGGACCTGCTCGATCGGCGAGACACCTTCCACGCCACCTTCCATCGGGGAGATGTCCACGAGGTGCAGCAGCAGGCGGGTGCGCTGCAGGTGGCGCAGGAACTGCGCGCCCAGGCCGGCACCATCGGCCGCACCCTCGATCAGGCCGGGAATATCGGCGATCACGAAGCTGCGGTAGTTCTCCACGCGCACGACGCCCAGATTGGGGTACAGCGTGGTGAACGGGTAATCGGCGACCTTCGGGGTCGCGGCGGAGACCGCGCGGATCAGCGTGCTCTTGCCGGCGTTCGGGAAGCCCAGCAGGCCCACGTCGGCCAGCAGCTTCAGCTCGAGCTTGAGCAGGCGCTCTTCACCCTCTTCGCCCGGCAGCGCCTGGCGCGGGGAGCGGTTGGTGGAGCTCTTGAAGTGCATGTTGCCCAAGCCACCACGGCCGCCCTTGGCGACCAGCAGGCGGTCGCCGTGACCGGTCAGGTCGCCGATCACCTCATCGGTGCTGACGTTCATGATCACAGTGCCGACCGGCACGGTGATGACCAGGTCTTCGCCGCCCTTGCCATAGGCCTGGCGGCCCATGCCGTTCTCGCCGCGCTGCGCCTTGAAGATGCGGTCATGGCGGAAGTCGACCAGGGTATTGAGGTTCTCGTCGGCGCGGATCCACACGCTGCCGCCATTACCGCCGTCGCCACCGTCCGGCCCGCCCAGCGGAATGAACTTCTCGCGACGGAAACCGATGCAGCCGTTGCCGCCATTGCCGGCGATCACCTGGATTTCTGCTTCGTCTACAAGTTTCATGATTCTGGATGCCAATCTGGAGGCGGCGGGCGCGAGGTGCACCCCACCGCAGAGTCTAACGGCCCCGGTACGATCCAGGGCCGGCGGCGGGAAATGTCCCGCCCGATATTCGATACCAACGAAAAACCCCGCCGAAGCGGGGCTTTCGTCAGCGACCCCACGCCGTGGCGTGGGCGCCTGCGTACCGCTGAAGATCAGGCTTCGGCGACGACGCTGACGGTACGACGCTTCTTCGGGCCCTTGACCGAGAACTCCACCTTGCCGTCGACGAGCGCGAACAGGGTGTGGTCACGGCCGAGGCCAACGCCGGTACCCGGGTGGAACTGGGTGCCGCGCTGACGCACGATGATGTTGCCGGCGTCGATGGCCTGGCCACCGAAGATCTTGACGCCGAGGTATTTCGGGTTGGAGTCGCGACCGTTGCGCGATGAGCCTACGCCCTTCTTATGTGCCATGACTGCTTCTCCTTATTACTTGCTGCCACCGGCAATGCCGGTGATCTCGATTTCGGTGTAGTACTGACGGTGACCCTGGCGCTTCATGTGGTGCTTACGGCGACGGAACTTGATGATCCGGACCTTGTCGGCACGACCCTGCGACACGACCTTGGCGGTGACCGAAGCGCCGCTCAGCGCGTCGCCCAGCTTGATGCCATCGCTGTCGCCCAGCATCAGGATGTTGTCGAACTTGATCTCGTTGCCGACTTCGACTTCGAGCTTTTCAACGCGGAGCGTTTCGCCCTGCGCCACGCGGTATTGCTTACCGCCGGTTACCAGTACTGCGTACATGACCAGACTTCCTCTGTAGTTATTGTGGTCTATGGACTGCCGCCATCGAGGGCGGACAGAAGCGGAATTTTAATGACTTCAACCACTTCGGGTCAACCCACCCCCTGCTCTGACCCGGATTTGGCTGAATACGGTTCAGGAAACCGGCTGGCGGGGTCTCAGGGAATGAGACATGGGGGTGGCAAAGTCCGCGATTGCCCCCAAATCCCAAGCTCGGTAGGCTGACCGATTGCCGTTTCCGATTGCCCCACCCGCTTGCCGGCTCGCTGAGCCGAAGCCCCACAACGGATCCCCCATGGCGATGGATTTCATCCGCATCCGCGGCGCGCGGACGCACAATCTCAAGAACATCGATCTCGACCTGCCCCGCGACAAGCTCATTGTCATCACCGGCCTGTCCGGCTCGGGCAAGTCCTCGTTGGCGTTCGACACCATTTACGCCGAAGGCCAGCGCCGTTACGTCGAGTCGCTGTCGGCCTATGCCCGCCAGTTCCTCAGCGTGATGGAAAAGCCGGACCTGGACCACATCGAGGGCCTGTCCCCGGCGATCTCGATCGAGCAGAAGTCGACCTCGCACAACCCGCGCTCGACCGTCGGCACGATCACCGAGATCTACGACTACCTGCGCCTGCTGTACGCCCGCGTCGGCAGCCCGCGCTGCCCGGACCACGGCTACCCGCTGGAGGCGCAGACGGTCAGCCAGATGGTCGACCACGTGCTCACTCTGGACGCCGAGCAGCGCTACATGCTGCTGGCCCCGGTGATCCGCGAGCGCAAGGGCGAGCACGCCCAGGTCTTCGACCAGCTGCGCGCGCAGGGGTATGTGCGCGTGCGCGTGGATGGCCAGCTGCATGAAATCGATGCGGTACCGCCGCTGGCGCTGCGCCAGAAGCACACCATCGAAGCGGTGATCGACCGTTTCCGCCCGCGCGAGGACATCAAGCAGCGCCTGGCCGAGAGCGTTGAAACCGCGCTGAAGCTGGGCGACGGCATGGTCTCGGTGCAGTCGCTGGATGTGGAGGATGCGCCTGCGCATCTGTTCTCGTCCAAGTACAGCTGCCCGGTCTGCGATTACTCGCTGCCGGAGCTGGAACCGCGCCTGTTCTCGTTCAACTCGCCGGTCGGCGCCTGCCCGGGCTGCGATGGCTTGGGCATGGCCGAATTCTTCGATCCCTCGCGCGTGGTGGTGCACCCGGAGTTGTCGCTCTCGGCCGGTGCCGTGCGCGGCTGGGACCGCCGCAATGCGTATTACTTCCAGCTGATCGCCTCGCTGGCCAAGCACTACAAGTTCGACACCGACGCCCCCTGGCAGAGCCTGCCCGAGGATGTGCGCCAGGCCGTGCTGTACGGCAGCGGCGATGAAACCATCACCTTCACCTACTTCACCGAAGCCGGTGGCCGCACCCAGCGCAAGCATCGCTTCGAGGGCATCATTCCCAACCTCGAGCGCCGCTACAAAGAAACCGAATCGGCCGCGGTGCGCGAAGAGCTGGCCAAGTACATCAGCGAACGCAACTGCCCCGAGTGCAACGGCCAGCGCCTGAACAAGGCTGCGCGCAACGTGTTCGTGGCCGACCGTGCACTGCCCGAACTGGTGGTGATGCCGATCGACGACGCGCTGAAGTTCTTCAGCGGCATGACCCTGCCCGGCTGGCGCGGCGAGATCGCCGGCAAGATCGTCAAGGAGATCGGTGAACGCCTCGGCTTCCTGGTCGATGTCGGGCTGGATTACCTCACCCTGGAGCGCAAGGCCGACACCCTCTCCGGTGGCGAAGCCCAGCGCATCCGGCTGGCCTCGCAGATCGGTGCCGGCCTGGTCGGCGTCATGTACGTGCTGGATGAGCCGTCCATCGGCCTGCACCAGCGCGACAACGAGCGTCTGCTCGGCACCCTGACCCGCCTGCGCGACCTCGGCAACACGGTGATCGTGGTCGAGCATGACGAAGACGCGATCCGCCTGGCCGACTACGTGCTGGATATCGGTCCGGGCGCGGGCGTGCATGGCGGCGAGATCGTCGGCCAGGGCACCCTGCAGGACATCCTGGATGCGCCGCGTTCGCTGACCGGCCAGTACCTGTCGGGCAAGCGCGCCATCGAGATCCCGGCGCGCCGGCACAAGCCGAACCCGAAGATGACGCTGCACCTGCGCGGTGCCAGCGGCAACAACCTCAAGGGCGTGGACCTGGATATTCCGTCGGGCCTGCTGACCTGCATCACCGGCGTGTCCGGCTCGGGCAAGTCGACCCTGATCAACGACACCCTGTTCTCGCTGGCCGCCAACGAGATCAACGGCTCATCGCACCCGATCGCCCCCTACAAGGAAGTGGACGGGCTGGATCTGTTCGACAAGGTGGTGGACATCGACCAGTCGCCGATCGGCCGCACCCCGCGCTCGAACCCGGCCACCTATACCGGCCTGTTCACGCCGCTGCGCGAGCTGTATGCGCAGGTCCCCGAAGCGCGTGCGCGCGGCTATTCGCCGGGGCGTTTCAGCTTCAACGTGCGCGGCGGCCGCTGCGAAGCGTGCCAGGGCGATGGCCTGATCAAGGTGGAAATGCACTTCCTGCCGGACGTGTACGTGCCCTGCGATGTCTGCCATGGCAAGCGCTACAACCGCGAAACGCTGGAGATCCTCTACAAGGGCTACAACATCAACGACGTGCTGCAGATGACCGTCGAAGATGCGCTGAAGCTGTTCGAGCCGGTGCCGAGCATTGCGCGCAAGCTGGAAACGCTGGTCGACGTGGGCCTGAGCTACATCAAGCTGGGCCAGAGCGCGACGACGTTGTCCGGTGGCGAAGCGCAGCGTGTGAAGCTCTCCAAGGAACTGTCGCGCCGCGATACCGGCCGCACGCTGTACATCCTGGATGAGCCGACCACCGGCCTGCACTTCCACGATATCGAGGCGCTGCTCGGCGTGCTGCACAAGCTGCGCGACGAAGGCAACACGGTGGTGGTGATCGAGCACAACCTGGACGTGATCAAGACCGCCGACTGGATCGTCGATCTGGGTCCGGAAGGCGGCCATCGCGGTGGCACCATCCTGGTCACAGGTACGCCGGAAGACGTGGCGGCCTGCCCGACCTCGTACACCGGCCAGTTCCTTGCCAAGATGCTGCCTTCCACCAGCGCGCGCCCGGAACAGCCGGCGGCCGTGGCCAACAAGCCCGACGCCCGCCCGCCGCGCAAGGCCAAGCCGGAAAAGCCGGCCAAGGTGGCCAAGAAGGCGGTTGCCGCCACGCGTGCGGCAACCCCCAGCAAAACCAGCCCTGCCAAGACCACGAAGGCGAAGAAGAAGTAATGAGCAGCGAACACAAGATCCTCGCCCGCGTACCGATCAGCGTCCGCTGGCGCGACATGGACAGCATGGGCCACGTGAACAACGCCAAGTACATCTCCTACCTGGAAGAAGCGCGTGTGCGCTGGATGCTGGGGGTGGAGGGCGTTTCGATGACCGACCGCATCGCACCGGTAGTGGCGGCGACCAACGTCAACTACCGCCTGCCGATCGTGTGGCCCAACGACATCGTGGTGGAGCTGTTCGTCGAGCGCCTCGGCAACAGCAGCGTGACCATCGGCCACCGCATCGTGGACGAGAAGAACGACAGCACGCTGTATTCGGACGGCAACGTGGTGGTGGTCTGGATGGACACGCAGACCGGCAAGAGCGCGCCGTTGCCCGAGGCGATCCGCACCGCGTCGAGCTGATGGGTTCCGCCGCGTCAAGCTGACAGGTTTCGCCGCGCCGAACTGAAAGGTAGTGCCGGCCATCGGCCGGCACTACCGTTCTACGCCCCATGAAGGTTTACGGTACCGCGCTGCGCACCTGCAACGTTCCATCCACCTTGCGCCCGTCTTCCAGGCTCAGCCGCAACGGCAGCTGCGCCCCCGCTTTCAGCGCCACCTCCGGCTGCATCAACATCAGGTGCAGGCCACCGGGTTTCAGCTCGACCGTCGCGCCCGCCGCGATGGGCATGCGCTCCACCGCGCGCATGCGGCTGACCCCGTCCACCAGCGTGGTTTCGTGCAGCGACACATCGCCGAACGCTTTGCTGCCGGCAGCGACCACCACCACCGGGGCGCGACAGTCATTGCGGATCTGGCCGTAGCCGGCCGCCATCGGCATCGCGCCCGGAGGCAGGCGAAGCCAACCATCGCGCAGCGACACGCAGGCGGGCTCCCCCGCCATGGCCACCGCCGATGCTGCGAACGCACACACCCCCAACAATACGCACACGAATGGTTTGGTTATCATCGGCTTCGTTCCCTGTCCGCAACGAGACTGCAGCATGACGACGCTCATCGAGGTGATCAACCATGGCCCCATCCGCGAACTGCGGCTGGCGCGTCCCCCGGTCAATGCGTTGGACACCGAGCTGTGCCGGCACCTGATCCAGGCGATCAACCAGGCCATGGCCGATGACGTGCACGGCATCGTGCTCTCGGGCAGCGAGCGCATCTTCAGCGCTGGCATGGACGTGCCGCACCTGCTCAGCCACGGCGAGGACAAGCACAAGCTGCTGGACAGCTGGCAGGCCTTCTTCGGCGCAGTGCGCACGCTTGCCGAATGCCGCGTACCGGTAGTGGCCGCCCTGACCGGGCACGCCCCGGCCGGTGGCTGCGTGCTCGCCCTGTGCTGCGACTACCGGATCATCGCGCGCAGCCCCGATGCCGCCCATCCCACCGTGATCGGCCTGAACGAGGTCCAGGTCGGGCTGGTTGCGCCGGAAGGGATCCAGCGCCTGATGCGCCGCGTGGTCGGGCATCACCGGGCCACCACCCTGCTGGTCGGCGGCGAGATGGTGCCGGCCGAGCGTGCGCTGGAGATCGGGCTGGTCGATGAGGTGGTCGATGCCGACCTGGTCGTGGCCCGCGCCGTGGCCTGGCTGCAGGCCCTGCTCAAGCTGCCGCGGCAGCCGATGCTGCTGACCCGCACCATCGCCCGCGCCGACCTGCACGAGGCCCTGCACGCCGATCTGATCCAGCTCGACCGCTTCGTCGAGGCCTGGTACGCCCCGGACGCCCAGCAGGCGCTGCAGGGGCTGGTGGCCAGGCTGGGCAAGGGATGACCCACCACGGCTGACGCACCCGCGCACACCGGTAGTGCCGGCCACTGGCCGGCGCTTCTCGACGCCATGTACACCGGTAGTGCCGGCCGCTGGCCGGCAACCAGGCAATGAATGATAGAAGTGGTGCGTGGTTGCCGGCCATGGGCCGGCACTACCCTATAATTTGCGTTCGCCCACCCCAGGTTGCTTCCCTTGTCCGCCACGCACGAACCCGTCGTTTCCGAGCTGATCGACCTGCTCTCGCTCGAACGCCTGGAAGACAATCTGTTCCGCGGCCAGAGCCGCGATATCGGCACCAAGTACGTCTTTGGCGGCCAGGTGCTGGGCCAGGCGCTGTCGGCCGCCCAGAAGACCGTCGAGAACGGCCGCCACGTGCATTCGCTGCACGCCTACTTCCTGCGCGCGGGCAACATCGACCATCCCATCGTCTATGACGTGGACCGCACCCGCGATGGCGGCAGCTTCTCCGTGCGCCGGGTCACCGCGATCCAGCACGGCAAGGTGATCTTCTTCTGCGCGGCCTCGTTCCAGCAGGCCGAGACCGGCGCCGAGCACCAGCACAAGATGCCGGAAGTGCCGCAGCCCGAAGACATCGAGCCGAACCAGCCGCTGCCGCAGGCGGTCCTGGATCGCCTGCCGATCAAGGTGCAGCGCTGGCTCTCGCGGGGCGGCCCGTTCGAGTTCCGCCACGTGTACCCGCGCGATGAACTCAATCCGCCCAAGCGTCCGCCGTACCACCAGGTGTGGCTGCGCCTGAACGAAACCGTTGGCGATGCCCCTGAGCTGCACCAGGCGCTGCTCGCCTACGCCTCGGATTTCCATCTGCTCGGCACCGCGACCTTCCCGCACGGCATCAGCTACTACCAGCCGCACGTGCAGATGGCCTCGCTGGACCACGCGATCTGGTTCCACCGCCCGTTCCGCGCCGACGATTGGCTGCTGTACTCGCTCGACAGCCCCAGCGCGCAGGATTCGCGCGGACTGGCGCGTGGCCAGTTCTTCACCCGCAACGGCATCCTGGTCGCCAGCACCGCGCAGGAAGGCCTGATCCGGGTGGTCGAGGACAGTGCCGCGGCCGCCGCCGTACCGGCCAAGGACTGACATGAGACAGATCTTCAACAGCCAGCGCGTGGAAACCGTCGAAGGCGTGGCCCAGCTGCTGCGCGACGCCGGCATCGAAGTGCGCATCACCAACGGACGCTCGTACCACAGCAAGCGCGGCAGCCAGTTCAGCTATCTGGACAAGGAAAAGGCCACGACCCATCCGACCCTGTGGGTGGTGCATGCCGACGACCAGCCGCGCGCGCGCGAGATCCTGCGCGATGCGCGCCTGCTGGAAACCACCCGCCGCGACCACCCGACCGCGCAGTTCGCGTTCCGCGACGAAGTCGCCCAGGCCGATGCCCCGCGCAACTGGGCCTGGCGCATCCGCATCGGCCTGCTGCTGGTGATCGCTGCCGTGGCGATGGTGGTGGTCATGCGCCACCGCGGCGCGCCGGTGGTGGCGCCCGCCCCGGCACCGGTGACCCAGCCGGCCTCGACGCCGACCGCACCGGCGGCCACCCCACCGGAAGAAGAGGAAGTGCGGGTCCGGATCCAGCCCACCGAATAACAGTGCCGGCCGCTGGCCGGCTCCTCGTGGGGTTTGAAGCCTGCAGAGCCGGCCAGCGGCCGGCACTCTCCGGTCACATCCCGGCCCGGCACGCGTCATGATGGGACCATCCCCGGGGGAGGACACCATGACGCCGCATCCGCTGACCACCACGCTCGAACGCGAGCTGCCCGCCGCCGCCGGTGGCTGCCAGCAGTCCTACGGCCGCATCGTGCTGGCCTGCCAGAACACGGTCACCGCGATCGCGCTGGCGATCACCCGCGACGTGCACGCCAGTGAGGACATCGCGCAGGAGGCCTTCATCAAGGCCTGGCAGCAGCTCAACCAGTTGCACAGCCATGCCAGCTTCCTGCCATGGCTGCGCCAGATCACCCGCAACCTGGCCCGCGACTGGCTGCGCGCCAACCGCGGCCGTCCGCTCTCCGGCGAAGCCGCCGAAATCGCCATCAACATGGCTGCCGACCCCAGCCCGAGCGCCCCGGAGCACCTGCAGCGGGTGGAAGAGGAACTGGCGGCCGAAGAGATCATCTCGGCGCTGCCCGAAGACAGCCGCGAGACCCTGCTGCTGTATTACCGCGAAGGCCAGAGCTCGCAGCAGGTCGCCGATCTGCTCGGCCTCAGCGATGCCGCCGTGCGCAAGCGCCTCTCGCGCGCTCGCGCCACCGTGCGCGACGAGATGATGCGCCGCTTCAGCGAGTTCGCGCGCAGCAGCGCGCCGAGCGCGGCGTTCGCCACGACAGTGGTCTCGATGGTGCTGGTCGCCGCGCCCGGTACGGCCAGTGCCGCGATCCTGCTCGGCACCGGGCTGGGCACCAGCAAGCTCGGGCTGGGCGGTGCCAGTGTTTCCGGCGGTGCCGCCCTGGGTTCACTGAGTGCGGCGGCCAGCCAGAGCCACGTGCTGCCGCCGGATTTCGCCTGGGGTGCGATCGCCGGCAGCGTGGTCGGGGGCGTACTGGGCAGCTACCTGGGGGGCCGTTACCTGCTCTCCTACGCCGAGAACGAGAGTGAGCGAGCCGCCATCCGTGGGTTCGTGCACTACAGCACGTTCACTGCCATGCTGACGTGCGTCGCCGTCTTCGCCCTGAGCTTCCTGCCGCTGGCCTGGTATTGGCCCGTGGTGGCGTTGGCGATCGGGCTTGGCCTGATCAACTATCAGTGTCTCGTTCCGCTGCAGCGGATCATGGCCCCGATGATCGCGCGCGATGCGGCGCGCCATGGACGCACCGGCCCGAACTGGAAATACGAGTCGCTGTACGGCCGCAAGGCGCTGTGGGTGATGAACCTGTTCGTGGTCGGCACCATCGTCTGGGCGATGTACAGGAACGGCCGGATCTGACACAGAAAAGCGCCGGTCGATGACCGGCGCTTTCGTCCTGCAGCTTCAGCGGACGGCTTACTTCGCCGCCGGTGCCTTCGGCGCCATCGGCAGCTTGCCGTCGCGGTGCTTGCCATCGCGATGATCGCCACGCGGGCCACCGAACGGGCCCTTGGCCGCATCGAACTCGGCCTTGCTCAGCTGGCCGTCCTTGTTGGTGTCGGCCGCGGCGAACCAGGCATCACGATGCTGCTTCATGCGCAGCTCGCGGTCGGCCTTGTCCAGGTAGCCATCCTTGTTGACGTCCCTCTCATCAAAGCGCGCGGCCAGGCGCGGATCGGCCTTGGCCTCCTCACGGCTGATGCGGCCATCCTTGTTGGTGTCCAGCTTGGCCATCCAGTCGCCGCGGCCACCCGGGCCACGCCCGTGGCGCTTGCCGTGCCAGCGCGGCAGTTCCTCGCGGGAGAGCTTGCCGTCCTTGTTGGTATCCAGGGTATCGAACTGCGCGGCCAGACGCGGGGCCTTCGCCGCT
The DNA here is from genome assembly GCF_001807865.1 of Stenotrophomonas sp. HMSC10F06. Classification (NCBI taxonomy): domain Bacteria; kingdom Pseudomonadati; phylum Pseudomonadota; class Gammaproteobacteria; order Lysobacterales; family Lysobacteraceae; genus Stenotrophomonas; species Stenotrophomonas sp. HMSC10F06. The sequence goes on from NZ_KV791297.1 coordinate 176,826, forward strand.
TCGGCGCGGTCGATGAAGCCATCGCCATTGGTGTCCAGCTTGGCACGGGCGGGCTTGTCGCCGGCGGCGGGCGTATCGGCAGCGACCGCCAGGCCGGCAGCACCGGTGGACAGCAGCAGGGCCAGCAGCAGGAGGGATTTGCGGTTGCGCATGGGTAACTCCGGTTCGTGAGGGAAACTGCGTGCGGTGCGTGGCACCCACACCGGTAACAACGCGCGGGCACCAGCACCGTTGACAGCCCGGCCGGCCGTGTTCATTTGGCAGACAGTCGCGGCGGCTGCGACGGCGCGGGGCTATGCTGTAGGCATGGCAATACACGGCGACCGCGACGACGAGCTGCGACTGTTCCAGACCGGCGACCACCCCTGTGGCTACTGGCCGGAACGGGCCGCACGCGATCTGGTGCTCGACCCCAACGATCCGCGGCTGGGCACGCTGTACCCGATGGCGCTGGGCTGGGGCTTCCGCCGCTCCGGCGATCTGGTCTACCGCCCGCACTGCGCCGACTGCCACGCCTGCGTGGCGGTGCGCATCCCCGTGGCCCGCTTCGCACCGGACCGCAGCCAGCGCCGCTGCCTGGCGCGCAACGCGGATCTGGAAGTGCGGATCGTCGCGGCCGAGCAGACCGACGAGCAGTTCGCGCTGTACCACCGTTACCTGACCCATCGCCACGCGCAGGGCGGGATGGACGAGCACGGTCCGCACGAGTTCGACCAGTTCCTGATCGGGCGCTGGTCGCAGGGCCGTTTCATTGAAATCCGCGGCCCGGCCGCGGACGGCCACCGCGGCCCCCTGCTCGCGGTCGCCGTGACCGATGTCACCCCGCAGGGGCTCTCGGCGGTCTATACCTTCTTCGACCCGGACCAGGCCCATCGCGGCCTGGGCACCTTCGCGATCCTGCAGCAGATCGCCTGGGCCCAGCGCGAGCAGCTGCCGCACCTGTACCTGGGTTACTGGATCCGCGACCACCGCAAAATGGACTACAAGCGACGGTTCCGCCCGCTGGAGGCCTACGATGGGCGCCGCTGGCACGCCTTCGATGACGAACGGGACGGCCGCTGACGCAACACTGACACCGTGCCGGGTGCAAAATAGGCGGATGAAAGCCCATCCCCTGATCCTTGCCCTGGCCCTGCTCTGCGGCGCCTGCGCACAGACCCCTGCCAAGACCGCCGCCATGCCGGAGACTGCTTCCGCACCGCTGCGGATCGCCACCTACAACACCTCCCTGTACAGCGACGAGACCGGCGGCCTGATCGCCGAGCTCGAAGGCGACAGCGAACACGCGCGCAAGATCGCCGCCGTCCTGCAGCAGGTCCGCCCGGATCTGGTGCTGCTCAACGAGTTCGACTACGACGACGCCCACCGCGCTGCCGACCTGTTCCAGCAGCGCTACCTGGAAGCCGCCCAGCCCGGCGGTGGCGAGCCGCTGCACTACGCTTACCGCTACCTCGCCCCGGTCAACACCGGCGTGCAGAGCGGCCTGGACCTGGACAACAACGGCGAGATCGGCGGCGAAGGCCGCGCCCGTGGCAACGATGCCTGGGGCTACGGCCTGCACCCGGGCCAGTACGGCATGCTGGTGCTGTCGCGCTACCCGATCGACGCGGCCAAGGTCCGCAGCTTCCAGCTGCTGAAGTGGAGCACCATGCCCGGCGCGCTGCGCCCGATCGATCCGCGCACCGGTAAATCCTTCTACAACGACCACGTCTGGTCGCAGCTGCGCCTGTCCTCCAAGTCGCATTGGGACGTGCCGGTGAACACCCCGAACGGCACCGTGCACGCCCTGGTCTCGCACCCCACCCCGCCGGTCTTCGACGGCCCGGAAAAGCGCAACGCCGCCCGCAACCACGACGAACTGCGCCTGTGGCACGACTACCTCAAGGACCGCGACACGTCCTGGCTGTGCGATGACCGTGGCCACTGTGGCGGCCTTCCGCAGGATGCGCGCTTCGTCATCCTCGGCGACCTCAACAACGACCCGATCGACGGCGACGGCCGCCACGAAGCCATCGTCGAACTGATCGAAAACCCGCGTGTCCTGCGCTACCCCACCCCACGCAGCGTGGGCGCAGAGCAGACCAGCCTGGCCTACGCCGAAAAAGGCATCGTCCGCAAGGGCGCCCCCTTCCACGCCACCGGCGACTTCGGCCCCAAATCCGGCACCATGCGCCTGGATTACGTCCTGCCCTCGGTCGGCTTCAGCTACCTCGGCAGCGGCGTGTTCTGGCCCGCCAATGACAGCCCGGAAGCAAAAATCGCCGACGGCAGCGACCACCACCTGGTGTGGGTCGACCTGAAGTAAGGCCCGCGTCGCTCTTAACAAAAAACGGCGAGCCAAGGCTCGCCGTTTTTCGTTTGCTCCGCTGTTCGAACCGCGCAACCGACCTTCCACGAGGAGGTGATCGGGCAGCCCGATCACCTCACACCGGCAGCACCCAAGGCGCCCTGCCTCACGACCGCAACTCGATCCCGATCGCCTCGGCGGCCTCACGCGCGATCTTCCGCGCCTCATCGATGTCCCCGCCACGCGCCAGCGTCACCCCGACCCGGCGATGCCCATGCACGCTCGGCTTGCCGAACAACCGCAGTGCCGAATCCGGATGCACCAGCGCCGCGGCCACGTTGCTGAAGAACGGGACACCCTCGCCGTGTGCCAACAGCGCGCACGAGGCTGACGGACCGCTCTGGCGGATCACCGGAATCGGCAGCCCCAGAATCGCGCGCGCATGCAGCGCGAACTCGCTCAACTCCTGCGAGGCCAACGTCACCAGGCCCGTGTCATGCGGCCGCGGCGACACTTCGCTGAACCACACCTCGTCGCCCTTCACGAACAACTCGACCCCGAACAGGCCCCAGCCCCCCAGCTCGTCGGTGATCGCCTGCGAAATTTCCTCCGCCCGTGCCAGCGCGCGCGGCGACATCGGCTGCGGCTGCCAGCTCTCGCGGTAGTCACCGTCTTTCTGCCAATGCCCGATCGGGGCACAGAACGACGTCCCACCGGCATGACGCACGGTCAGCAGCGTGATCTCGTACTCGAAGTCGATGAAGCCTTCCACGATGCAGCGCCCGGCACCGGCACGGCCGCCGGTCTGCGCGTACTCCCAGGCCGGCGCGATGTCCGCGTCCTGGCGCAGCGTGCTCTGGCCCTTGCCCGAGGAGGACATCACCGGCTTGACCACGCACGGCAGCCCGATCGCGGCCACGGCGGCACGGTACTCAGCGTCGGTATCCACGAAGCGGTACGGCGAGGTCGGCAGGCCCAGCGTCTCGGCGGCCAGACGGCGGATGCCCTCACGGTCCATGGTCAGGCGCGCGGCACGCGCGGTCGGCACGACCCGCAGGCCCTGCTCCTGTTCCAGCTGGACCAGCGTCTCGGTGTGGATCGCCTCGATCTCCGGCACCACCAGGTGCGGCTTCTCCTGCGCGATCAGCGCGCGCAGCGCCATCGCGTCGAGCATGTCGATCACGTGCGAGCGATGCGCCACCTGCATCGCCGGGGCATCGGCATAACGGTCGGCGGCGATCACTTCCACCCCCAGCCGCTGCAGTTCGATGGCGACCTCCTTGCCAAGTTCACCGGACCCCAGCAGCAGCACACGGGTGGCGGAAGGAGACAGCGGCGTACCGAGCGTGGACATGGCGGTGTTCCGGGCAACAGAGACGGGAGGGCATTCTAGCCGCTGCGGCCGCCCCATGGCCGGCTGGCCCGGCACTTGCGGACTGATATCAATTTGATATCGTCCTATCAACTACCCAAGGACGCCCCGCCATGAAAGAGAAGTCGATCCGCTCGCTGTCCGGCCTGCCCTTCCTGCTGCTGGTGCTGGCCCTGACCGCGGTAGCCGTGTGGATGTTCGTGGTCGGGGTGGATAAGGGAAACCGCAACCCGGCACTGATCATCGGCAGCCTGCTGCTGGCCACCACCGCCCTGGTCAGCCTGGTCGGGCTGTATACCGTGCAGCCCAACCAGGCGGTGGTGGTCAGCCTGTTCGGCAAGTACGTCGGCACCGTGAAGGAGAACGGCCTGCGCTGGAACAACCCGTTCTTCACCAAGGTCAAGGTGAGCCAGCGCGTGCGCAACTTTGAAAGCGGCAAGCTGAAGGTCAACGAGCTGGACGGCAGCCCGATCGAGATTGCCGCGGTGATCGTGTGGCAGGTGGTGGACGCCTCCGAGGCCGTCTACAACGTGGACGACTACGAAAGCTTCGTGCACATCCAGTCCGAATCGGCGCTGCGTGCGATGGCCACCAGCTACCCGTATGACCAGCACGAGGAGGGCCAGTTGTCGCTGCGCAGCCATGCCGCCGAGATCTCCCAGCACCTCAAGGACGAACTGGCCGAGCGCTTGGCCGATGCCGGCGTGCAGGTGATCGATGCGCGCATCAGCCACCTCGCCTACGCACCGGAAATCGCACAGGCGATGCTGCAGCGCCAGCAGGCCAACGCGGTCATTGCTGCGCGCACGCGGATCGTGGCCGGTGCGGTCGGCATGGTTGAGATGGCCCTGGCCGAACTGCAGAAGAACGGCGTGGTGCAGCTCGATGAAGAGCGCAAGGCGCACATGGTGAGCAACCTGCTGACCGTGCTGTGTTCGGACCGTGGCACCCAGCCGGTGGTCAACGCCGGTTCGCTGTATTGATGCACCCACGTGCCGACCCAGGGTAGGCACTTACCAACGCAGCCCGGCGCCGAGGGGACGGCACGGGGTGTGGATAAAGGACCCCGCATGACCGAAAAGAAAGCGTACCCGTTGCGTATCAATGCCGACGTCCTGGCGGCGGCGCAGCGCTGGGCCGACGACGAGCTGCGCAGCCTCAACGCGCAGATCGAATACGTGCTGCGCGATGCACTGCGCAAGGCCGGACGCCTTCCCAGACCCACCACCGACAAGGAGAGCAAGTCATGAGCAAGCGCTGGAACTACCTGACCATTGAAGTGAAGCCGAACCTGATGGGAATCGTCAACGCCGAGCAGATCCAGCAGGAACTGACCAAGCAGGGCCAACTGGGCTGGGAGCTGGTCAACGCGATCAGCCTGGTGTCGGCACCTCCGTTCACGACGTCGGTGCTGCTCTTCAAGAAGGAGGCATGAGGTGAGTGCACTTCACCGCTTCGACGTCGCCCCATCGCCGGCCTGGCGGTTGCTGTGGTTGTGGGTTCCGCTGCTGCTGGTCGCTGGCGTGATGGTGGGCACCGCGCTGGATGCACCGGAGCGCTCGCACACCGAACTGTTCATCACCCTGCCGTTCCTGGCGGTGCTGGCCGCGGCGCTGACCTGGGCGTACACCCGCCGCAGCATCGTGCTGCACCAGGACACGCTGGAGGTGCAGTCGACCTTCTACCGCAAGCGCGTGCCGGTGAGCGCCATGCGCCTGGATGAGGCGCGCATCGTCGATTTCGCCGAGCATGGCCGCTACAAGCCCACGATCAAGACCAATGGCTACGGCGTGCCGGGCTTTCAATCCGGGCATTACCGGATGGCCGACCGCAGCAAGGCGTTCTGCCTGATCACCGACAGCAGCCGTGTGCTGCACCTGCCGCTGCGCGATGGCAGCGCCCTGGTGATCAGCCCGGACCGCCCACGGGCACTGCTCGATGCCCTGAAGGCGCTGGCCGCGCGGCCGGGCGCGCACTAAGCTGGCAGCATGCGCCGATCCCCTGCCCTGCTGATCAACACCGCCGAGATCGAACTGTGGCCCGGCGGCCTGCTGCGTGCACGCGGCTCTGCCGACGCGCGCGCCTTGGCTCGCGCGCAGTGGGTACTGCGGCGCAAGCGCGATGGGCGCTACCTCGCCGTCGCTACCGCCCACGGCGTGCTGCCGCTGGTGCCGCGCCTGATGCGCGAGCCGGGCATCGAGGAGGCACTGGATGCGCTGGACCGCCAGCTGCTGGATCGCCGTCGTGGCAACGCGCCCGATGCGGTGCTGCCCCTGAGTGGACTGCAGCATCGCCTCGAAACCCTCGGGATTGATGCCGATGCCTACGAGGCCGCGACCGGTCTTGCGCTGGAGGCCGAACCGGCGCAGCTGCACCTGGCCGGGTTGGACCGCTACCGTCGCCCCCTCTGGCTGCGCCGTGAGGCCGCCCGGGGCTGGCAACGCCTGCGCCAGCAGGCGTCCGCCGATGGCATCGCACTGGACGCGATCTCCGGTTACCGCAGCCACGATTACCAGCTCGGCATTTTCGCGCGCAAGCGCGGCCGTGGGCTGAGCGTGGAGGACATCCTCACGGTCAACGCCGCGCCCGGGTACAGCGAACACCACAGCGGCTACGCGTTGGATATCGGCACACCGGGCGAACCGCCGGCGGAAGAATCGTTCGAGTCGACTGCCGCGTTCGCGTGGCTGGGCGAGCATGCCGGGCGCTTCGGGTTCCAGCTGAGCTACCCGCGCGACAACCCGCACGGGATCGTCTACGAACCGTGGCACTGGTGCTGGCGCAACGCCACACCCTGACCGGGGCGCCGAAGCCACCGGCCGCGTAGCCTCAACCCTGCGACCGATCGGTCGTCGCCTTCGGATCCACCGTGAAATCGGCGATCCGCCACAGGTACAGGCTGGCGTAGGTCCGGAACGGCCCCCATTTCTCGCCGCGGGCGAGCAGCTCTTTCGGGCTGGGCATCCGCTCGGCCTTGTCCACGCGCTGGGCGCCCTTGCGGACCCCCAGGTCGTCCACCGGCAGGATGTCCGGGCGGCCGAGCCGGAACATCAGCATCATCTCCACCGTCCAGCGGCCGATGCCGCGAATCGGCACCAGCGCATCGATGATGGCGTCGTGGTCCATCACCGACATCCGGCGCAGGTCGGGAATCTCGCCGGCCGCCTCGCGCCGCGCAAGGTCGCGCAGCGCCAGTGCCTTGTTCCCCGATACCCCGCACACCCGCAGCCCCGCATCGTCGATGCGCGACAGCGTATCGGCATGCAGACGGGGACTGCCGATGGCGGTCTCCACGCGCCCGACGATGGTCGAGGCCGCCTTGCCGCTGAGCTGCTGGAACAGGATCGCGCGCGCGAGCGCATCGACCGGGTCGAAGGTCTTCGCCCAGCCGGGCTGCGCCTGGATGGGGCCGAGCCGCTTCATCCAGGTGCCCAGCCGCCGGTCGCGCCGACTCAACCAGTCATGCGCTTCATCAACATCGAAGCCGCGGCGGTACCGGGGCATGTCAGCGCCTCAGCGCATTCAGGCCGTAGGCCAGCCAGCCCACCATCAGCGCGGTGCCACCGACCGGGGCGAGCTGCGTGCTGAGCTTCCACAGCGCGCCTGCCACCAGGCTGCCGGAGAACAGCAGCGTGCCGATCAGCAGGACATACAGCGCCAGGCGGCCCAGCGTGTTCTGCTGCGTGGGGCCCAGCACCGCCAGCGCCACGCCGTGCCCGAACGCGTACAGCGCCGCCGTGGTCACGTGCGACTGCGCCAGCGGATCGGCGATGCCATGCGAGGCATAGGCCGACAGCCCGACCGCGGTGGCCGCCAGCAGGCCGCCCAGGCCGGCCAGCAGGGAGGGTTTGCGCGTGCGTCGTTCCAGGTTGAGCATGCTTGCGTCCTTCAGACAGTGCCCCGTGGCCGGAGCCAAAAAAAAACGCGCCGCAGGAAGCGGCGCGTTTCAGGTCGTGCGTTACATCACGGCAACCGTCGGTTTACTTGACGGCCCAGTAGATGTCGTACGTGCCTTCCGGAGTGAACGACTTGTCCACGCCGTCCTTCCAGGACTCGTACGGACGATCGATCACTTCGTTGCCGCCGGTCACCGACCACGCACGCAGGGCGTTGCGGGCGATGTCCAGGCCAGCCATGTGGCCGGTGTAGGCCGCGTGGGCCGAACGGTGCGGAGCGACATGCACGTACTTGACCGGGGCACCACCGTCGATCTTCACCGTCAGGGCTTCGGCAGTCGCGCCTTCAGCACCCTTCTTCTTGACCGGCTGGGCCACGTCGAAGGCGTACTTCTCGGCGCCGAAATCGGTGGTGATGATGCGGAACGGACCGGCGGCTTCGAGGTTGTTGGCCTCCATGACGCGCTTGATCCACTCCTGGTTGTCCTTGATGGACTTGGTGATGGTTTCCTGGCCGCGGTCCACGTTGCCGGCGGTGACGACCAGCAGGTCCTCGGCCGGGACGTCCACGATGGCCAGATCGGTCAGCGGGGCTTCGGCGGTGCGGTAGTCCACGTTCGGCACGGTGGCCAGCATGTTGGCCATGCGCGACAGACCCAGCTTCAGGTCGTCGCCGGCGTGACGGCTGACGTACAGGCCAGCGTAACGACCGAACAGGTTGAAACCGTACTTGACGTTGTAGTCCTGCGTGATCTTGACGTTGCGGCCACCCTTGCCGGTCGGCTCGAGGGTGAAGTTGGTCACCTTGTCGTGGCCCTTGCTCTCGTCCTCGATGGCGATGGCAACGTGCTTGTTCTGCTCGGACTCGGTGATCACCCAGCTACCCTGGCCCAAGGAACCTTCCTTGGAGGTGTAGTCCAGGCGTGCGCCGACGCCGGCAGCGGGGCCGGAGTGCTTTAGTTCAACGGCGGGATCGCGCAGCAAGAGCGGGTTCCAGTCCTTGAAGCGGCGCAGGCTGTTGACCGTGTCGAACACGATCGTCATCTTGCGGTTGGTCTCGATGCTTTCGGAAATATGGCGCTCGCCCGGCAGACATACGCCAATGATGACGAACAGGCCAGCCACGATCCCCAAGGCGATCAGGAACTCGATAATACGGGTCATTCAGGAGTCTCCGGGGCCGATCCCACGGCCGGGTTGATTGAAGCGAAGCGCCAATCCTAGCAGGCTTCGCCGGTGTTGTTGATCAGGGTTGGCACACCGGTTTCCATGTCGGCAGCGGTTTTGCATAGACAAGGAGCGGAAAGATAACGCATCGCGCGTGTCAGCACGTAGCGGATGGACAATATTTCTTTGCCGGATTCGGCCGTCAGGCCCGAAAACACCCCCGCATCGCTTGCGCCGCAAGGGTTTCACGAAATTCGGAAAATACGTCGGGACCGGCGGCTGCACGATGGCCTCCGCCGGTCCGCCCGGCTCAGACCAGCTGCAGTTCGAAAGCCTTGAGCACGGCCCGGGTGCGATCGCGCACGCCCAGCTTGGAGAGGATGTTGGACACGTGGTTCTTGATGGTGCCCTCGGCCACACCCAATGAATTGGCGATCTCCTTGTTGGAGAAGCCGCTGGCCATCAGCCGCAGGATCTCGGTCTCGCGGTCGGTCAGCGGGTCGGGCCGGTCCAGGCTCACGAACTCGTTGCGCATGTGCTCCAGCCCGGACAGCAGCCGCTGGGTGACCGCCGGCTGGACCAGCGAGCCGCCATCGGCCACGGTCCGGATCGCCCCCACCAGCTGGTCCAGGGTCACATCCTTGAGCAGATAGCCCTTGGCGCCGGCCTTGAGCCCGGCCAGCACCAGCTGGTCGTCATCGAAGGTGGTCAGGATGATGGTCGGCGGCAGCTGGTTCAGCCGCGACAGCATCTGCAGCGCCTCCAGGCCGGACATCACCGGCATGCGCATGTCCATCAGGACCACGTCCGGGCGGACCTGCGGGACCACCTCGACTGCCTGGCGGCCATCGGCGGCCTCGGCGACCACCTCGATGCCGTCATCGAGCGCCAGCAGCGAGCGGATCCCCTGCCGCACCAGGGTTTGGTCGTCGACCAGGCAGACGCGAATCATCAACGCACTCCTTCAATGACAGCGCTCAGCATCAATACTGGCACGCCGGGTACCGAGGCACGAAGGCGGAAGCCCTGGCCCCGGCGGGTTTCGATCTGCAGCTCACCACCGCATTGTTGCAGGCGCTCGCGCATCCCGCGCAACCCGTTGCCGACCACGATGCCGTCGGCCCCCACCCCGTCATCATGCGCTTCCAGCACCACGATGCCCGGTGGCTCGCGCCGGACCTTGATCCATAGGTTGCGCGCGCCGGCGTGGCGCACCGCATTGGTGATGATTTCCTGGGTGCAGCGCAGCAGTACGTGGGCCCGCTCGGGGTCTTCCACGCTCAGCGGCTCGTCGATATCCAGGTGGATGTCCAGCGAGGGGACCTGCTCGGTCAGCGGGCGCAGGGCCGCGGCCAGGTCGATCGCGCCGCTGTCGCGCAGCTGGCTCACCGCCTCGCGCACGTCGGTCAGCAGCAGCTTGGCCAGGGTGTGGGCCTGGTGCACATGCTCCTGGGCCTGGCCCTCGGTGATGTGGCCGGCCACCTCCAGGTTGAGGCTGAGGGCGGTGAGGTGGTGGCCCAGCAGGTCGTGCAGCTCGCGGGAGATGCGGGTGCGTTCATTGACCCGGGCGCTTTCGGCCAGCAGCACCCGGGTGGCGCGCAGCTCGGTATTGAGCCGGCGCTGTTCCTCGCGGGCATCGGTCTGCTGCCGGGCCACCAGGCTGGTCACGAAGATGAACATGGAGAAGCCGCCATACAGCAGCGACTGCATCACCGCCTCGAACAGCGAGAAATTCAGGATCAGGTAGTAGACCGGCAGGACCGCCAGCTGGCTCAACAACAGCCAGATCACCCCGCCGCGCACCGGCAGCATCCAGGGAATGACCCCGGCAGCGACCATCATCAGGATGCTGCCCAGGCCCGAACCGCTCAGGTAGCTCACGCCCAGCGCCGAGGCGGTGAGCAGCACCAGCATGACCCGGTCGTACCAGCGCGAGTGGCCGCCGTTGCGCAGCCCGCGGGTCAGCCAGAAGTAGCCGGCACCGAAGGCCAGGTACGCGGCGAACAGCCACAGCGCCCACGCATCGACGCCACCGCCGCGGCGCAGCAGCGCTTCGTACTGCGAGTAAACCAGAGGAAGTCCGACCATGACCCAGGTGAACAGGCCGGCCAGTCGCAGTACTCGGGTGTGGCTGAGGTATCCCAACATGGACGCATAGTAGGCTGAACCTGTTCCCCTGCACTCCCACAGAAGTCATGCCTGTCGGCTCGCGGGGGGAAGCCACCCATGCAATAATCGGACCGAGGGCCCCTCGATGGGCCAACCGCGTTACCCCACGGAGTCACAATGTCGATTGTCATCCGCGACGTGCGCGAGCACGAGCTCGATTCCGTCCTGGCCCTGAACAACAATGCCGGCCTGGCCATCCTGCCGTTGGATGCCGCCCGCCTGCGTCTGTTCTATGAAAGCGCTGAGTATTTCCGCGTCGCCGAGCGCGACGGCAACCTGGCCGGTTTCCTGATCGGCTTCGGCAGCGACAGCCAGCACGACAGCAGCAACTTCGCCTGGTTCAAGCAGCAGCTGGATACCAAATTCTTCTACATCGACCGCATCGTGGTCGCCAGCCGCCGTCGCGGCGGCGGTGTCGGCCGTGCGTTCTATGCTGATGCCCAGAGCTACGCCGAGCTGCGCTATCCGCAGCTCACCTGCGAAGTCTTCCTGGACCACGGCGCCGATGCCGCCCTGCTCTTCCACGGCAGCTTCGGCTTCCGCGAAGTCGGGCAGAACAACATGGCCCACGTGGATGTGCGTGCCAGCATGCTGCTCAAGGACCTGTGCAGTTACCAGTGGGTGCACGACACCTACGGCGACCAGCTGCCGGATGTGCCCTGGGTGGGCCATCGCCGCGAGCCGCTGCGCGCGCAGCAGCAGACGGGGACCTGATCGGTGGCAGCGAACATGGATTTTGAACAGGCCGGCGAACTGAAGATCGGCCAGGTCGGCATCGCCAATCTGCGCATCCGCACCCTCGATGTCGAACGCCTTACCCGGGAAATGCAGGAACGTGTCGCGCGTGCGCCGAAGCTGTTCGGGCGTGCCGCGGTGATCCTGGATTTCGGCGGACTCAGCAAAATACCCGACGTGGCCACCGCCAAGGCACTGCTGGATGGCCTGCGCAAGGCCGGCGTGCTGCCGGTCGCGCTGGCCTATGGCACCACCGAAACCGACCTGCTCTCCCAGCAGCTCGGCCTGCCGCTGCTGGCCAAGTTCCGCGCCCAGTACGAGCGTGCCGAAGCCGAGCCGGCCCCCGCGCCTGCCCGCGCGCCGGTCGCCGAGCCGCCGCGCCGTTCGCGTGCCGCTGCCGCCGTACCCGCGGCGCCTGCCCCGAATGCCGTGGCCACCGGTGGCGCGCCCAAGCCGGGCCGCATGCAGACCGTCAATGTCCGCTCGGGCCAGCAGCTGTACGCGGAGAACTGCGACCTGACCGTCATGGCCACCGTCGGCGCCGGCGCCGAAGTGATCGCCGACGGCAGCATCCACATCTACGGTACGCTGCGGGGCCGTGCCCTGGCAGGTGCCCAGGGCAACACCACGGCGCGTATTTTCTGCCGTGAATTCCACGCTGAACTGGTCGCCATCGCCGGCCATTACAAGGTACTGGACGATGTTCCGGACTCCCTGCGCGGCAAGGCCGTGCAGGTGTGGCTGGAACAGGACCAGATCAAGATCGCTGCGCTGGACTGACGCAGCCCCCAAACAGAAGAATCAGGAGAAATCCTTTGGCTGAAATCATCGTAGTCACCTCCGGCAAGGGCGGCGTCGGCAAGACCACCAGCAGCGCCAGCCTGGCCTGCGGGCTGGCACGTCGTGGCAAGAAGGTGGCCGTGATCGACTTCGACGTCGGCCTGCGCAACCTCGACCTGATCATGGGCTGCGAGCGCCGCGTGGTGTACGACTTCGTCAATGTCGTGCACGGCGAAGCGACCCTCAAGCAGGCCCTGATCAAGGACAAGCGCTTCGACAACCTGTACGTGCTGGCTGCCTCGCAGACCCGCGACAAGGACGCGCTGACCCAGGAAGGCGTGCGCAAGGTGCTCGACGACCTGGTCGCCGACGGCTTCGAATACATCATCTGCGACTCCCCGGCCGGCATCGAGAAGGGCGCGTTCCTGGCGATGTACTACGCCGACCGTGCGGTCGTGGTGGTGAACCCGGAAGTGTCTTCGGTGCGCGACTCGGACCGCATCATCGGCCTGCTCGACTCGAAGACCCACAAGGCCGAATCCGGCAAGAACGTACCGGCCTTCCTGCTGCTCACGCGCTACAGCCCGGTGCGGGTGGAAAGCGGGGAGATGCTCAGCATCACCGACGTCGAAGAAGTGCTGGGCCTGAAGGCCATTGGCGTGGTGCCCGAGTCGGGCGACGTGCTCAATGCGTCCAACAAGGGTGAACCGGTCATTCTGGACCCCGAATCGGCGGCGGGCCAGGCATACGAAGATGCGGTGGGCCGCATCCTTGGCGAAGAGCGTCCGATGCGCTTCACCACCGTGGAGAAGAAAGGCTTCTTCAGCAAGCTGTTCGGAGGGTAAGCATGGGACTGTTCGATTTCCTGAACCGAAAGAAGACCACTGCCGAAACGGCCAAGAACCGCCTGCAGATCATCATCGCGCAGGAACGCAGCCACCGCGGCGGCCCGGACTACCTGCCCCTGCTGCAGCGCGAGCTGCTGGAAGTGATCAAGAAGTACGTCAACATCGACGCTGATGCGGTCAAGGTCGACCTGGTCAAGGACGGCGAGCACGATGTGCTCGATATTTCCGTCGCCTTGCCGGAAGGCCCGCAGCAGCCCTGATCGACATCGCCCCTTCCGCCCCGGAAGGGGCGGTTGAGCGGTAACCCATGAACGACGCTGCCCCCACCGCCGAACCGCAGGTCACCCGCCTCGGCGATATCCGTTTCGACGACGCCCACACCCTGCTCGCGGCCCACGATCTGCGCCTGCATCGTGTGGCCGATGGCGCGCCGATTCCGGGCAGCTATTGGGGCGAACCTGAAGCCGGCATCATCGGCAGCGATGTCTATGTGCGCGATGACACGCCCGTGCACTCGATGCTGCACGAAGCCTGCCACCTGATCGTGCTGCCGCCGGAGCGGCGTGCGCTGGTGCACACCGATGCCACCGATTCGGTACCCGAAGAAGACGCCACCTGCTACCTGCAGATCGTGCTGGCCGGGCAACTGCCGGGGGTAGGCAGCGCGCGCCTGATGGCCGACATGGATGCGTGGGGGTACACGTATCGGTTGGGGTCTACGAAGGCGTGGTTCGAGCAGGATGCGGAAGACGCCAGAGCGTGGTTACTCGAACGCGGCCTTCTTACCGCGTAAATCCGCACGTGCGGTAACGCGGGGCGGCCCGAATTCCCGGTAGTGCCGGCCGCTGGCCGGCAACCTCCTGGACACCTGATGCATCGCCTGGTTGCTTTAGCGCAGGTTGCTTCTGCCGTAGAGCCGACCGTTGGTCGGCTGTCGTGCGCTGTGACGCGACGTGACAGCAGCCGACCAACGGTCGGCTCTACCCCGCCATCGCGCGCAGGGTGATGCCCACGATATACGCCAGGTACGTGCCCGTCGCGTAGCCCATCGTGCCCAGCAGCACGCCGACCGGCGCCAGCGAGGGGTGGAACGCCGCCGCGACCACGGGCGCCGAGGCCGGCCCGCCGATGTTGGATTGCGAGCCGATCGCAAAGTAGAAGAACGGCACCTTCAGCGCGCGCGCCAGCGCCCACAGCAGCACGATGTGCACCGCGATCCAGATCAGGCCAAGCAGGAACAGCCAGGGGCGGTCCAGCAACGCCAGCAGATCCATCTGCATGCCGATGCAGGCGATCAGGAAGTACAGCAGCAGCGAACCCAGCTTGGAGGCACCGGCGCCTTCCAGGTTGCGCGCACGGGTGAAGCTCAGCGCCAGGCCGCAGGTGGTGGAGATCACCACCACCCATACGAAGGGCGCGTCCAGGCTGAACTGCGAGGCCCAGGCGACATGGCCCTTGAACCACGCCGAGACCGGACCGGCGATCGCATGCGACAGCCCCACCACGCCGAAGGCAACGGCGACGATCAGCATCAGGTCGGTCAGGCTGGCCACGCGCTCGTGCTGCGCCTGGAACGCCTGGATGCGCAGCTTGAGCGCATCGATGCCCGAGGTATCGGCACCACTGCGCGCATCGATCCTGGCCGAACGCCCGGCCATGAAGATCAGCACCGCCATCCACACGTAGCCGACACCGACATCGACCACCGCGAACTGCCCGAAGGTGGTCGCGTTGACATCGAACACTTCGCGCATCGCCAGCATGTTGGCACCGCCGCCGATCCAGCTGCCGGCCAGCGCGGCCATGCCGGCCCAGGTATCGCCGGCCACGGTTGCCGGGTGCAGCCACTTCATCAGCTGGAACGCGACCACCGCGCCGACCATGATGCTCAGCGAGGCGCCCAGGTACATCACGATCAGTTTCGGTCCCAGCCGCAGGATGCCCTTGATATCCACGGCCAGGGTGAGCAGTACCAGCGCGGCGGGCAGCAGGATGTCGCGGGCGACCGGGTTGTAGAGATGGGTGTTCTGGCCATCGATCAGGCCGACGGTGTTGTACACCCCGGGAATCAGGTAGCACAGCAACAGGGCTGGCACGTAGGTGTAGAAACGCTTCCACGGCCCCTGCTCGCGCGAGGCGGTCCAGAACACGGCGCCGAGGGTGGCGGCGATCAGGCCGAAGACGACGATGTCGTTCTGGATCAGGGCGGGTGCTTTCACGGGTGTGGAGTGCCTGGACGATGGGCGTGCGATTCGGCACGTTTCGGGAAACAATCACGGGTAGAGCCGACCGTTGGTCGGTTACAACACCACCGATCACCGGTGACACCACGGCCAACGAGACCCGGTGCCATGAAAAAGCGCCGCCCCTGGGGGCGGCGCTTCGAACCGGTTTACTCGCCGATGTGCTGCTTCAGCCAGCCGTTGACGGTGTCATGCCACTGCACGCTGTTCTGCGGCTTGAGCACCCAGTGGTTCTCGTCCGGGAAGTACAGGAACTTGGACTCGATGCCCTGGCGCTGCGCGGCGGTGAACGCCGCCAGGCCCTGCTCCACCGGAATGCGGTAGTCGAGCTGGCCGTGCACGATCAGGATCGGCTTCTTCCAGTCCGGGACGTGGTTGACCGGGTTGAACTTCTCGTAGTTGGCGGCCTTCTCATACGGCGTGCCGCCCTGCTCCCACTCGGTGAACCACAGTTCTTCGGTGGCGTAGCCCATCATGCGCTGATCGAACACGCCGTCATGGTTGACCAGGCACTTCCACGGCTCGTTCCAGTTGCCGGCGATCCAGTTGACCATGAAGCCGCCGTAGCTGGCGCCCAGCGCGCATGCCTTGTCGCCGTTGAGGAACGGGTACTGCTTCTGTGCCGCGGCCCAGCCCTTCTGCAGATCTTCCAGCGGGCGGTCGCCCCAGTGCTGGCTGATCGCGTCGGTGAAGGCCTGGCCGTAACCGGTGGAGCCGTGGAAGTCGATCATGACCACTGCGTAGCCCTGGCCGGCGTAGGTCTGCGGGTTCCAGCGATAGCTCCAGCCATTGCCGAAGCTGCCCTGCGGGCCGCCGTGGATCAGGAACGCGACCGGGT
Organism: Stenotrophomonas sp. HMSC10F06; assembly: GCF_001807865.1. Lineage (NCBI taxonomy): Bacteria > Pseudomonadati > Pseudomonadota > Gammaproteobacteria > Lysobacterales > Lysobacteraceae > Stenotrophomonas > Stenotrophomonas sp. HMSC10F06. The sequence continues at coordinate 193,161 of NZ_KV791297.1, forward strand.
AGCGCTTGCCTTCCTGGTAGTTGTACGGCTTGACCACGTAACCATGCACGGTCTCGTTGTTCCAGCCCTTGAACTGGAACTGCTCGTAATCGCCGAAGGCGACATCGGGCAGCATCTCGCCGGCGCTGGGGGTGATCTCGCGCGGGTTGGCGCCATCGAAGGCGGCCACGACGATCTGGTCGCCGCTCTTCAGGCTGTTCTTCGTATACGCCAGCGTGGTGCCAGCGATCACCGGCGAGCCGATGCTGCCGCCGTCCACCACCACTTCGGCTTTGCCGGTGGCGATGTCCACGGCGAACAGGCGGTGCTCGCCCATGTCGTCGGCGCTGGTGTAGATCAGGTTGCCGTCACCGGACAGCACGATCTCGCCGGCCGAACGATCCCACTTGGGGGCGATCTCGCGGGTCTTGCCGGTCGCCACGTCCATCGCCATCAGGCCGAAGCGGTCCGCTTCGAAGCCCGGGCGCTTCATGGCACGGTAGTACAGGGTCTTGCCGTCGGCACTGAACACCGGGCCGGCATCCCAGGCCGGGTTGGACGCGGTCAGGTTGACCGGCGCCTGCTTGCCCTCGGCATCCAGACGGTACAGGTCGAAGTTGGTCGACCACGGCTCCTGCTTGCCGGCCACGCGGATCGCGGCGACCACGCTCTTGCCATCCGGCGACCAGGTGAAGTCGTCATTGCCACCGAACGGCTTGGACGGTGCATCGCCGGCCAGCGTTGCGCTGATCGCCGAGGCGCCCTTCACCGCCGCGGCCTTGGCGGCCGGCAGCGGCGCCACGAACAGCGTGTTGCGGCGGCCGTCGGCCCAGGTGTCCCAATGGCGCACGAAGAGGTTGTCGAACACCTCGCCGGTGTTCTTGCGCGCCTTGTGCGCGTCCAGCTTCTTGCTGGTGCAGGCCAGGTCCGAACCGCAGTCCTGGAACACGCCGCTGCTGAAGGCCACGCGGTCGCCCTGCGGGGAGACGTGGAAGCTGTCCACATCGACCGGGAAATCGGTCAGCTGGCGCGGCGTGCCGCCGGTGGCCGGCTGCGCGTAGAGCTGCTGGCTGCCGCTCTTGGCGCTCAGGAAATACACGGTCTGGCCATCGGCCGACAGCGCGGCGGAATTGACGTTCCAGCCGGCCGGGGTCAGCGGCTTGGGCGGGGCCAGGTCGCGCGTGCGCAGGTTGCGGATGTACAGGCCGGTGCTGGCCTTGCTGTCGGTGCCGACCACGCGCTTGGCGAAGATGACGTTGCCGCCATCGGCGGTGAGCAGCGGGCTGGAGACCCGATCCAGCGCGATCATGTCGCGCACATCCAGGCCACGCGTGGCCGCCAGCGAGGGCATCGCGGTCAGCAGGCACAACGGCAGCAGGGCGTAACGAAGTTTCATCGGGGTCTCCGCGGAACGGCAAAACGCCGATGTTAGGGCCGCAAGGGCCGCACATGCAAAGGCCATCGGTCATGCCGGCGCATTGGCTGAACGCAGAAACGACACACCCCGCCGCAGCGGGGTGTGTCATGACCCGGATCGGAGTCGTTGTTGCTTAGACCGAACCCACCGCGCGCTTGCCGGTGCGGTAGATCAGCCAACCGACCAGGAACAGCACGGCCAGGCCGATCCACTGCGCGCCCGGCAGGTGGAACGGCAGCGCCAGCACATCGGCGCGGCTGCTGACCACGATCGGGATCGCGATGGCGATGCCCATCAGGGCTTCACCGGTGATCAGGCCGGCGGCGAACAGCACGCCCGGCTTGTGCACGCGGTCACGGCCTTCTTCATCATCGCCACGGATCTTGTGGAAGCGCTCCACCAGGTAGGCGATCAGGCCACCCAGGAAGATCGGGACCATCAGTTCCAGCGGCAGGTAGATGCCGATCGCCGCGGCCAGCACCGGCACGCGGAAGCGCGCATTGCGCGACTTCAGCCAGCTGTCGAAGGCGATGATCGCCGCACCGACCACCGCACCGATACCGATGAAGGTCCACGGCAGCTCGCCGCCAAACAGGCCCTTGGCCACCGAGGCCATGAGGTTGGCCTGAGGCGCCGCCAGCGCGTTGGGATGCAGCTCGGACTTCACGCCGATGCCGTAGGCGGTGGCCAGCAGGTTCAGCACCGGGGCCATGATCAGTGCGCACGAGAACGCGCCGATACCCAGCATCAGCTGCTGCTTCCACGGGGTGGCGCCGACGATGTAGCCGGCCTTGAGATCCTGCAGGTTGTCACCGCCGACCGCGGCCGCGCAGCACACCACCGCGCCGATCATGATCGCGGCCACCGCGCCCAGCGGCGCACCGCCGATGCCGACCGGGGTCAGGCCATCCTTGCCGAGCAGCAGCACCAGTACCGCCGAGGCGAACAGGATGGTGGAGATGGTGATGCCCGAGACCGGGTTGTTGGACGAGCCGATCAGGCCGGCCAGGTAGGCCGAGACCGAGACGAACAGGAAGCCGGCCACGATCATGATCAGGGTCATCGGGATCGACACGTGCCACTGGCCCACGATGGCCTGGTAGAGCGCCAGCAGCGGCAGGGTGAACACCACCAGGGCCACCAGCATCCACTTCATCGGCAGGTCGCGCTCGGTGTGCGCCAGCGCCGGGCCACCGCTCTTGCGGGCCGCGGCAAAGCCACTCTTGACGCCGTTGAGCAGCGACTTGCGCAGCGAGATCAGGGTCCAGACGCCGCCGATCAGCATCGCGCCCACGCCCAGGTAACGCATCTTCGCGCCCCAGATGGCGAAGGCCGCTTCCGTCGAATTGGCCGTGGCGATCGAGGCCGCCAGCGCCGGATCGGTGTTCATGAAGAACGCCTGGTACAGCGGAATGGCGATATGCCAGGTCAGGATCGAGCCGGACACCACCACGATGCCGACATTCAGGCCGACGATGTAGCCCACGCCCAGCAGCGCCGGGGACAGGTTGGTGCCGATGAAGGCGGTGATCTTCGAGGTACCGACGTAGGCCGAGGTGGCCCAGGCATCCGGGATCAGGCGCAGGCCGCTTTCGGCGGCCAGCTTCACGAAGGCGCCGATCACCGCCGACACGGCCAGGATCTTCAGGCCCGGGCCCGGGTTTTCACCGGCCTTGAGCACTTCGGCGGCGGCCTTGCCTTCCGGGAACGGAAGCGGATCTTCCACGATCATCGAACGCCGCAGCGGCACCGAGAACAGCACGCCCAGCAGGCCACCCAGACCGGCGATGCCCAGCACCCACCAGTACTTGAAGTCCGGCCAGTACCCCATGATCACCAGCGCGGGGATGGTAAAGATCACACCGGCGGCGATCGACGAACCGGCCGAAGCACCGGTCTGGACGATGTTGTTTTCCAGGATCGTGCCACCGCCGAGCAGGCGCAGCACCCCCATGGAAATGACCGCGGCGGGAATGGCGGTGGCGATGGTCAGGCCTGCGAACAGACCGAGGTAGGCGTTGGCGGCCGACAGAATCACCGCCAGCACGATGGCAAGCACCACCGCACGGAAAGTGAGCTGGCGTGGCGCAGCGTCGTTGTTCATGGAAGCCCCTGCTGGCAAAAAATCCCTGCCACGCTAGCGTTCATGTACGGGCAAGTCCAGTAGTGCCGGCCGCTGGCCGGCAACGCTTCACCGCCCGATCGAGGCGCCTGTTGACCTGCGCGTGCCACCGGAGTGGCCACACGCCGGACTCGGCAACGTCCCAGGCCGGGCCCGTCCACTTTAGTTATGTTATATCCTATCGCACCAAGTAATCGGCGCCGCTGTGACGCATTCCCCCGCCTCCCGCCTGACCTCCATCGACCAGCTGCGCGGCACCGTCATTGTGCTGATGCTGCTCGACCACGTGCGCGAAACCTTCTACATGCACCAGCAGGTCGGCGACCCCATGGTGGTGGACCAGGTCGAGCCGGCGCTGTTCGTCAGCCGGCTGCTGGCGCATCTGTGTGCCCCGGTGTTCGTGCTGCTGACCGGCCTGTCGGCCTGGTTGTACGCCAGTGGCAAGCCGGATGGGCGCCGGGCCGCGTCGGCTTTCCTGCTCAAGCGCGGCCTGTTCCTGGTAGTGCTGGAGCTGCTGGTGGTCAACTTCGCCTGGACGCTGCAGTTCCCGCCCAGCGTGATGTACCTGCAGGTGATCTGGGCGATCGGCATCAGCATGATCGCGCTGGCCGGGCTGTTGTGGCTGCCACGCGGCGCACTGGCGGTGCTGGCGCTGGCCGTGATCGCCGGGCACAACCTGCTCGATGGCGTCCGCGTGCAGGGCGACGGGGTGCTGGCCGTGCTGTGGAAGGTGCTGCACCAGCGCGACTGGATCACCGTGACCGACGGGCTGCGCCTGCGCACCTCCTACCCGGTGCTGCCGTGGATCGGCGTCATTGCACTGGGCTGGGTGATCGGCCCGTGGTTCGCGCGCGGCGGCGATGCCCTCCTGCGCCAGCGTCGCCTGTGGATGGCCGGCGCCGGTGCGCTGCTGGCGTTCGTCATCCTGCGGGCGGTGAACCTCTACGGAGACAGCCCGTGGCAGTCCTTCGCCACCCTGGGCAGCACGCTGATGAGCTTCTTCAACGTGACCAAGTACCCGCCCTCGCTGCTGTTCCTGCTGCTGACCCTGGGCATCGGCCTGCTGTTGCTGCGCCTGTACGAAGAGCCGCGCGTGGCCCGGGCGCTGGCGCCATTGGCCGACATCGGCGCGGCACCGATGTTCTTCTACCTGCTGCACCTGTATGTGCTGAAGCTGCTGTACGTGCTGGCCGAAGCCCGCTGGGGCCAGACCCACGGCGGGTACTTCGCGGTCGATCACGTGGCGAGCCTGTGGGTGATCACCGCGGTGCTGGCAGTGGCGCTGTATTGGCCGACACGGGCATTCGCGCGGTTCAAGGCGCGGCGGCGGGATCTGGCTTGGCTTCGCTATCTGTAAGCGCGCATGGCCGGCAGCACGACGGCGGAGCGGCCAGACACGGCACGGCTGACCCTTCGCCCCGGGCCTATACTCGCCCCCTTGTCCGCCCTGCCCCAGCCCTCGATGACCGCAGCCGTCCTGCCCGCCGCCTCGACCTCCACCGCGACCGACGACTTCCTTGGCCATCCCAAGGGCGTCTACATCTGCTTCTTCACCGAGATGTGGGAGCGGTTCTCGTTCTACGGGATGAAGGCGCTGCTGCTGCTGTACCTCACCAAATACCACCTGTTCGGCGACAAGGCCGGCCTGGATCTGCTCGGTGCCTATGGCGGCCTGGTCTACTGCATCCCGGTCTTCGGCGGCCTGCTCGCCGACCGCTGGCTGGGCATGCGCAAGGCGGTGGTGTTCGGCGGCGTGCTGCTGGTGCTCGGCCACCTGGGCATGGCTTTCGAAGGTCATGCAGCGGTCCGCGTCGATGGCGCGGTGGTCCGCGATGATGCCGCGCTGGGCATCACCTACCTCTCGCTGGCCCTGATCATCATGGGCGTGGGCTTCCTCAAGCCGAACATCTCCACCATCGTCGGCAAGCTGTACCCGGAAAACGATCCGCGCCGCGACTCGGGCTTTTCGCTGTTCTACGCCGGCATCAACCTGGGCGCGCTGTTCGCCTCGCTGGTGTGCGGCTTCCTCGGCGAAGCCTATGGCTGGAAGTACGGCTTCGGTGCGGCCGGCATCGGCATGGTGATCGGACTGGGCATGTTCCTGTGGGGCCAGAAGTACCTGCAGGGCCACGCCGAACCGTCCGATCTGCCCGCGCTGCGCCAACGCGTGCTCGGCATCCGCCGCGAATGGCTGATCTATGCCGTGGCCGTGCTGGGCGTGATTCCGGTGGCCGCGCTGATGTGGGCCGCCGCCAATGGTGCGTTCGCGCTCGGTGGTGAACTCAGCCTGGCGCTGATGTTGATGATCGTCGTGCTCGGTGGCGTGCTGGTCTGGTTCGCCTGGTTCACCGGCACCCGCTGCACGCCGGTGCAGCGCCAGCAGATGATCGCGCTGATGGCGCTGATCTTCATGGCGCTGGTGTTCTTCACCCTGTACGAGCAGACCTATGGCTCCTGGGTGACCTTCACCGACCGCCTGCTCACCAAGGACCTGGTGCCGTCGCTGGTGATCCAGGGTGGCACCCCGCTGCCGTGGTCGATCGCCTCGCTGCTGCTGGCGCCGCTGGGCTTCGTGGTGGCCGCGCGTCTGTCCGAGCGCCGCCCGGGCTCGTCCGCGCCACGCACATTGTTCATCGTGATCGTCGCGGCGATGCTGGTCATGCTGATCCGCGACTGCCTGGTGATTCCGCAGACCGCCGGCTCGCTGACTTACCTGGGCGGCCTGTTCCTGGTGGTGCTCGCGCCGCTGTTCGCCATGCTGTGGGCGTGGCTGGACCGTCGCCGCATGGACCCGTCCAAGCCGGTCAAATCCTCGATCGGGCTGATCTTCGCCGCACTGTCGTTCGTGCCCCTGGCGCTGGCCGCCCAGCACGTCGGCGCGACCGGGCAGATGGCCAGCGTGTGGTGGCTGGTACTGGCCTACCTGATCCTGGAGATCGGCGAAATGTGCCTGTCACCGGTCGGTCTGTCCGCCGTTACTCAGCTGGCCGCGCCGCGGGTGGTCAGCCTGATGATGGGCACGTGGTTCCTGGCCACCGCGTTTTCGGAAACGCTGGCCGCGCTGTTCGGCAAGCTCGCCGCGATCGAGGTGCCGGAAGGCGAAACCATGAACATCGCCAGCGCCGCCGCCAGCTACGAACACCTGTTCTGGCTGCTGATGTGGATCGGCCTGGGGTGCGCGGCGGTTGCCCTGGCCTGTTCGCCGCTGCTGAAGAAGATGATGCACGGGGTGAAGTGAGCCTTGGCCTGATGCGCAGACGACAACGGCGCCTCGCGGTGCCGTTGTCGTTGCAGCAGGCTTGATGCCGCGTCTTGCTCAGGGCTGGGCTGGCGTCGACGCCGAAGCAGTCTCCCCGCCCAGGCTGTTGGACAGGAACGCCAGCAGCTTGGTGTAGTACTCGCGGCGGTGCGGGTCGGTGTAGAAACCGTGGCCTTCGGTCGGGTAGTACAACGCCTCCACGGGCACGCCGGCCTTTCTCAGCGCCGCTTCCATCCGCCTGGTGTGCTGGATCGGGGCGCGCTCGTCTTCGCCACCGGCGGCGAGGAACACCGGCACCTTGATGCGGTCGGCCAGGTTCACCGGCGATACCGCCGCCAATTGGGCGCGCTCGCCGATCCATTCCTTGAGGTAGGTCTCGCCCGAGCCGCGGCGCTGGATATCGCCACTGGTGAACATGATCGGCAGGTCGTAGACACCTACATACCCGGCGGCGCACCGGTACAGCGCCGGCTCCTTCGCCGCCCCCATCATCGCCGCATAACCGCCATAGCTGGCGCCATAGATGCAGATCCGCGAGGCGTCGGCAATGCCCTCCCGGATCGCCCAGCGGGTTGCATCGGTCAGATCGTCCTGCATGGTGCCGCCCCACTGGCGGGCACCCGCGGACCGATGGGCGCGCCCGTAATTGCCCGAGCCGCGGAAGTTGACCTGCAGGACAGCGTACCCGGCGTCGGCAAGCATCTGGCTTTCCGCGTCGTACCCGCCGGTATCGAACGGACCGTAAGGCCCGCCATGCGGTATCACCACCATCGGAAGCGAATTGGCAGCGGCCTTGGCGGGCACAGTCAGGTAGCCGTGCAGCGGCAGCCCGTCACGTGCCTTCAGGGCCACCGGGCGTACCTCTGCGGTGGCGGCCGGGTCGATCCAGTTGCTGCGGCTGATGACGTGGTCCGCTTTCTTGGCCACGTTGTCGAAGATGTAGAAATCGCCCGGGTTGCGCCCGGACCACGCCTCTACCATCAGCTGCCGGCCGTCGCGGGTACTGGACGTGACGAAGACCGCATCGCCCCCGAACGCCGCTTCCAGGCTGCGATACAACCGCGCATCGGGGCCCTGTTCGTCGAAGAAGCGGGTGCGTGGCGTGTCACCCAGGTACAGCGCGCCCACCGGGATCGAGGTGCCGGGCCGGTAGATGTATTTGTGCACGTCCACCACGGGATCACGCAGCACGAGCCTGCGCTCTTCGGTCACCGGATCCCAGGACACGATGGCGTCGGGGCCCTGCGGCATCTCGGTGTTGAAATACGCCAGCCGACCGTCTTCGGAGAACCCGATCGCCGTTTCGATCCGCCCGTTCAGGGCTTCATCGTTGACGAGCTTCCAGGTCGTGCCCGACCCTTCCCGGTAGTACAGCTTGTTGACGTTGTCGGTTCCCGCGCCATGGGCGAAACGCACCTGGCCCTGGTTGTCGGTGACGAAATCGGCGCGGCGTACGGGCGAGCGCGCCACGGTCTGGCGACGGCCGGTGGTGACATCCATCCGGTCGGCACGGGTGAACGGGTCATCGCTGAATGGCCAGATCGTGACCAGCACGTTGCGCTCGTCCGCGGGCAGATCATCGGCGAGGAACGCGGCCACGGCCTCCACTTTTTTCTGCTGGATGCGGGTACCCGGGCCGTTGTCCTGCGCGCGGTAGCCGACCAGCAGCTCGCCACGCCCGCCGTTGGCGTTCATGGCATACAGCTCGCCAGTCATGCGCGGCTGGTCCAGCGAGCCCTGCTTCTCGGCCAGGCCGATCAGCACACGTTCTGCGCTGACCCAGTCGAAATGATTGGCGTGATTGTTCCTGGGCGGCACGAACGAGCCCACCACCCCGCCGCCGTTCCTGCGCAGAATCGCCAGGGCGGTGCGATCTTCCATCGGCACGGTGGCCGCGTAATAGTCGCCGTTCGGCGAAATCTTGATATCGGTGAAGGCATCCCGGCGCAGGTAGCGCTCCAGATCCACCGCGCCGGCCTGGCCCGTAATGGCCAGCAATACCAGCAATCCCAACCTTTGTACGTGCTTCATCCTTTCCCCCTGCTGCATCGGACCTCATGTCCGGGATCGCGATTCTAGGCGGAAGATCGAGCCGCCAACCAGAGGGATATTCCTGTTGGTGCAAAAAAAAATGGCACCGCGAACGGTGCCATTTCCAGGACCTGCATCGAGGAGAGAGTTCAATGCATGCCGCGGAACGCGAGGCTGAGCGCCAGGATCGACAGAATCACCGCGATGGTGCCGTCGAGGATGCGCCAGGTCTTGGGCTTGGTGAACAGTGGCGCCAGCAGGCGTGCCCCCAGGCCCTGGGCGGTCAGCCACAGGCAGCTGGCGGTGAACACGCCGGCGGCGAAGGCCATGCGCGCATTGCCGAAGTTCTCGGCGATACCGCCGATCACCATCATGTCCAGCCAGAAATGCGGATTGATCAGCGAGAAACCGACCGCCGAGATCAGCACCGCGCGGCGCGAGGTGCTGTCGCCCTCGTCCACGTGCATGCCGCCACCGCCGGCCAGCGCGCGCCGCGCCGACTGCCAGGCGTACCAGGCCAGGAAGGCGACGCCGCCCCACAGCACCACGGTGGTGAGCCACGGCAGCGCCTGGGTCAGCGTGCGCAGGCCGGCCACGCTGGCGAAGATGAAGATGCCATCGATGGCGGCACACGTCGCCACCACCGGAATGATGTGCTTGCGCAGGATGCCCTGGCGTAGGATGAACGCGCTCTGCGCGCCGACCACCGCAAACAGGCCGATGCCGGTTGCGGCACCACTGAGCCACGCGCTCAGCCCGGCGCCGCCGGAAATGATTGAAAACATGGGATACCACCTGTGTCGTGCTGGGGGGCGTGCCTCGCCAAGGCGTACAGCACCGGATGGCGCATATTGTCGCGCCGCAACATGAAAAAGTAGAGCTAAACTTACTTAACCATCTTTAGCGGAACTTAAGATCATGCGCATCGACCATGCCCAGCTCCGCGCCCTGGCGGCGGTGATCCGGGAAGGCAGCTTCGAACGGGCCGCGCAGTCGCTCAATGTCACCGCCTCGGCCGTCTCCCAGCGGGTCAAGGCGCTGGAGGACCGGGTCGGCCGCCTGCTGGTCAAACGTTCTTCCCCAGCGGTCGCCACCACCGAGGGCCAGGTGCTGGTGCAGCTGGCCGAACAGACCGCCCTGCTCGAGCACGATGCGCTGCACCGCATGGGCATCGCCGATGAGGACCTGCCGCACGCCAGCATCCCCGTGGCGGTGAACCATGACAGCCTGGAGACCTGGTTCCCCGAAGCCGCCCTGCAGTTCGCGCGGCAGACCGGCACCACCCTGGACCTGCGCTCGGAAGACCAGGACCACACCGTGGCCCTGCTGCGCCAGGGGGCCGTGCTGGGCGCGGTGACCACCCTGGACGAGCCGGTGCAGGGCTGCCAGATCCACGCGCTGGGCAGCATCCGCTACGCTGCCACCTGCACCCCGGCCTTCCATGAGCAGTACTTCGCCAAGGGGGTCAATGCGCAGTCGCTGGCCCAGGCGCCGGTGCTGGTGTTCAACCGCAAGGACGACATGCAGGCCCGCTTCGCCCGGCGCCTGGCGGGCAACGACCTGCCGCTGACCGCACCGACCTGGTGGATTCCCTCCACCCGCGCGTTCGTGCAGGCGAACCTGGGCGGGCTGGGCTGGACCATGAACCCGCTGCCGCTGGTCAAACGCCACCTGGATGCCGGGCGCCTGGTGCACATGAAGCAGCGCGCGTGGGAAGACGTGCCGCTGTACTGGCAGCACTGGAAGGGCGATGTACAGACCATGGCGCTGCTGACCCAGGCAGTGCTGGCGGCCTCGGCGACGCTGGTGCGCAAGAAGCGATAACCCCGACCGGTAGCGCCGACCGCTGGTCGGCTGTCGTGCCGGGGCCGCACGCCGCCCTACACGATTCGATGACCCGCCCCGATGCAGCATCGGCGCATCCCAGCCGCGGGCACGTCGATGGACACCGATCCGGTCTACCTGCACATCCGCGTGGTGCTCAGCATCATCCTCGGCCTGAGCATCACCACCCTGCTGCGCGGGCTGGCGGGCATCATCGAGCACCCCAAACGACGCGGCTGCTCGCTGATCCACCTGTGCTGGGTGGTCTGGGCACTGATTTCGGTGGTGACCTTCTGGTGGTGGGAGTTCCGGCTGGGCGAGGTCCGGCAGTGGACCTTCGAGCTGTATCTGTTCGTGATCGCCTACTGCGCGTCGTGGTACCTGCTCTGCGTGCTGCTGTTTCCGGACGACGTGCGCGAGTTCGGCAGCTATGAGAACTACCTGCTGCAGCGCCGCGGCGGCTTCTTCGGGATGTTGGCACTGGTCACGCTGCTGGATCTGGTGGATACCGCCATCAAGGGCCACAGCCGCTGGCAGATGCTGGGGGACGCTTACTGGGTGCATACCGTGGTGATGCTGGGGATCGCCGGGCTGGGCTTCGCCCTGCGCCAGCGGCGTGCGCATCTGGTATTGGCTCTGATAGCACTGGCCTATCAAGCCAGCTATTTCCTCCTGGAGTACTTCACTCTCGCCAGCGACTGAGCCGGTCCGGCACAGCCACCGGATGCTGCGTTGCACCAAATCCGTACCGGAACGGGCTAAAATTGCGATCAAGGTACCGCTGTGACGCCCGTCTTCACGGGCGTTCCCGGCAGCGGCGGCATCCTTCCCATGTCTCCCTACCTGAGATCCCCATGAAAAAACTAGCGAAGGTCGTCCTCGGCCTGCTCGTGCTGTTGCTGTTGGCAGCGGCCCTGTTCCTGTACTGGCCGCTGCATCAGCGCTCGGTCCCGGCCGCCGGCAACGACAAGCCGGTCGACGTCGTCCTGGTCGGCGGCGGCATCATGAGCATCACGCTCGCCACGTTCCTGCAGGAGCTGCAACCGGACTGGAACATCCAGGTCTATGAGCGCCTGGACGGGGTTGCCCTGGAAAGTTCGGACGGTTGGAACAACGCCGGCACCGGCCACTCCGCATTCGCCGAACTGAACTACACCCCGGAACTACCCGACGGCAGCATCGAGACCAAGCGCGCGGTCGGCATCGCCGAGCAGTTCGAGATCTCACGCCAGTTCTGGTCCCACCAGGTGCGCGAAGGGCGCCTGAGCCAGCCCAGCGATTTCATCAACCCGACCCCGCACATGAGCTTCGTCTGGGGCGATGAGAACATCGCCTACCTGCACAAGCGCCAGCAGGCACTGGTCAAGAACCCGCTGTTCTACGGCATGCAGTATTCCGAGGACGCCGCGCAGATCAAGCAGTGGGCCCCGCTGCTGATGGAAGGCCGCGACCCGAAGCAGAAGGTCGCCGCGACCTGGATGCCGCTGGGTACCGACGTCAACTTCGGCGTGATCACCCGCCAGCTGACCGCTGGCCTGCAGCGCAGCCCGAACTTCAGCCTGCACCTCAACCATGAAGTGCGTGCCCTGCGCCAGAACGACGACAAGAGCTGGAACGTGACCGTCAAGGACCTGAAGTCCGACAACGAATCCACCGTCAAGTCGCGCTTCGTGTTCATCGGTGCCGGTGGCGCCGCGCTCAAGCTGCTGCAGCTGTCGGGCATCCCGGAATCGAAGAACTACGCCGGCTTCCCGGTCGGTGGCCAGTTCCTGGCCTTCCAGTCGCCGCAGGTGGCCGGCCGCCATTCGGTCAAGGCCTACGGCATGGCCGAAACCGGCTCGCCGCCGATGTCGGTCCCGCATCTGGACGCACGCAAGCTGGATGGCAAGCCGGTCGTGCTGTTCGGGCCGTTCGCGCTGTACAGCACCAAGTTCCTCAAGCACGGCTCGTGGTTCGACCTGTATTCCTCGGTGAACCACAACAACGTGGCCGGGATGATGGGCGTGGGCCTGGAGAACCTGGACCTGGTGAAGTACCTGATGGGTCAGGCACGCCTGAACGATGACGACCGCCAGGCCGAGCTGGTCAAGTACTACCCCAACGCCAAGCGCGAGGACTGGACGCTGGTCACCGCCGGCCAGCGCGTGCAGATCATCAAGAAGGACCCGGAAAAGGGCTCGATCCTGCAGTTCGGTACCGAGATCGTGACCGACCAGGACCACACCCTGGCCGCCCTGCTCGGCGCCTCGCCGGGTGCCTCGACCTCGCCGCCGATCATGCTGGACCTGCTCAAGAAAGCCTTCCCCGAGCAGATGGCGGCGGGCTGGGAAGTGCGCCTGAAGGAAATCGTGCCGTCGTATGGCCGCAAGCTCAATGACAGCCCGGCGCTGACCAATGAGATCCGCCGCCTGACCAGCGAAACCTTGAAGCTGCCGTACCTGGAGGTGCCGGTCGAGACCAGCCCGGCGGTGATGCTGACCCCGCCGCCGGCCGCCAAGCCGGCCGAGGCCAAGCGCAACGCCAACGAAGAACTGCAGGCGCTGTAAGCCTGCACCGGCGAGGCCTTCGGGCCTCCGCCACGGTTTCCCTCCGGCCACCCTCGCGGTGGCCGGTTGCGTTTTTGGGGGCCAGCGCCGCCGCGCGACCGCTCTACGCCGACGCGCCCGATTGTTCAAGAATTGTAAAGCGACTGAGAACGATTTACATTTGCGCATCGCAGGGTTGTCGCTACGGGTACTGGACGGTCTCAACGGACTGCCGTCTCCCCGCAGCTGCCCGGCAACCTGCTTTCCCAGGATGGACCTACCGTGCCTGGCGCCTGCGCGCCGGCGTTGCCTGCCTGTTGCCTTTCTTCCCTACTTCCCGTCCAGAGACCCCCATGTCGCTCCGCGCCCACCCGTTCCGCTCCCGCCGTGCCCCGCTGGCCCTGGCCCTGCTTTCCGCCCTTTCGCTGACCGCCCCGCAGGCCTTCGCCGATGCGCTGGCAGACGCCAGCAGCACTGCCGATGCGAAGACCCTGGACAAGGTCAGCGTGGTCGGTGCGCGCGCGATGCCATCCAGCACCACCCGCCTGCCGATCAGCCTGCAGGAAACCCCGCAGTCAGCGACCTCGATCGGGCTCCAGCGCCTGCAGGACGAATCGCTGTTCAGCATCAACGACGTGATGCGCAACGTCACCGGCGTGAGTGTCTCCTTCTACGACACCCAGCGTCCGCTCTATTACGCCCGCGGCTTTCCCATCACTGATTTCCAGGTCGATGGCATCCCCACCTACAGCGGTTCGACCAACCAGGAGTACGACACCGCCTTCTACGATCGCGTCGAAGTGATCCGCGGTGCCAACGGCCTGCTGAGCGGCGCCGGCGTGCCATCGGCGACGGTCAACCTGCTGCGCAAGCGCCCGGGCAAGGAATTCGATGCCTCCTTCGCAGTGAGCGCCGGCAGCTGGGACTACCAGCGCATGGAGGCCGACGTGACCGCGCCGCTGACCGCCGATGGCCGTTTCCGCAGCCGAGTGGTCGCCGCCTACACCGACCGCGATCTGTATTACGACCGCTACCACGAGAACAAGATGGCCGGCATGGCCGTGCTGGAAGGTGACCTGACCGACAGCACCACCGTGACCGTGGGCTACCAGACCCAGGACAACAACCCGGTCGGCTCGACCTGGGGCACCGTGCCGTTCTTCAACAGCCAGGGCGACTTCGCGCACCTGCCGCGCTCGACCAACGTCGCCCCGAAGTGGAGCTACTGGCAGCGCGAGACGAGCACGGCGTTCGCCAACCTGGAGCAGCGTTTCGGCGAGAACTGGCTGCTGAAGATCAACACCGCCTACACCCGGGGCAACGTGCAGAACGTGCGCGTCTACGGCAGCGGCTACCCCGATCCGGCCACCGGCGCGGGCATCTTCCTGCGCACTGCCGCCGGTGATTCGGAAGACACCCGGCGCAACGTCGATGCCTACCTGAGCGGCACGTTCTCGCTGTTCGGCCGCGAACACGACCTGACCGTGGGCGGCCAGTGGGCGGACCTGGAAGGCACCACCAACACCATCGCCCTGCGCTACCCGACCGACTGGGCGCGGTGCGGCACCGAGCGCTGCTACTACATCCCGGACATCCGCACCTGGGATGGCGACATCTCCGAAGTGACCTATTCGCGTACCGGTGCACGCCGGGTCGCCAAGACCACGCAGAGCGGTTTCTACGTGGCCACCCGCCTGCGCCTGGCCGACCCGCTGGCACTGATCGCCGGCGCGCGGCTGAGCCGCTGGGAGACGCTGACCCGCGCCTACGGCACGACCGGGGCCTACACCGGCACCAGCGGCGCCTACAAGGTGACGGACGAAGTAACGCCCTATGTGGGCCTGGTCTACGACATCACCCCGCAGGTCGCGGCGTATGCCAGCTACACCGAGATCTTCAACCCGCAGAACTTCAAGGACCGCAACGAAAACCTGCTGGCGCCGGTGGAGGGCTCGAACCTGGAAGCGGGCATCAAGTCGCAGTGGTTCGACGGTCGCCTGACCGCCAATGCGGCGGTGTTCGAGGCCAAGCAGGACAACTACGCGGTGCTGGACACGAGCGTGCCGGAGCGCTCGCTCAGCGATGGCAGCTCGGCCTACATCGGCATCAACGGCACCAAGGCACGCGGCTGGGAACTGGACGTCAACGGCGAAATCCTGCCGGGCTGGACGGTCAATGCCGGCTTCACCCACGTCAAGGTGACCCGTGCCGCCACTGATCTGTTGTACGCCAACCCGGCCGAGGACCTGCTGCAGCTCAACACCCAGGTGCGGCTGCGCGGCGCGCTCGAACGCCTGAGCGTGGGTGCGGGCGTGCAGTGGCAGAGCAAGGTGCAGGGCTACAACGTTCCTTATCCGCTCGGCGGCACGGTGACGGTGAACCAGCCGGCGTACGCGCTGGTGCAGTTCAACGCCAACTACCGCCTCAGCGACAGCTGGACGGCGACCCTGAGCGTGCGCAACGCGCTGGACAAGACCTACTGGGCCAACCTGGATTACAACAACTACGGCGAGCCGCGTTTCGTCGCGTTGAGCCTGCGCTGGAAATACTGAGGCCTGACGACATCGCTGTGTTGAACGAACGGGTCGCCTTCGGGCGGCCCGTTTTTTTGG
This sequence comes from Stenotrophomonas sp. HMSC10F06, assembly GCF_001807865.1. Lineage (NCBI taxonomy): Bacteria > Pseudomonadati > Pseudomonadota > Gammaproteobacteria > Lysobacterales > Lysobacteraceae > Stenotrophomonas > Stenotrophomonas sp. HMSC10F06. Next base: position 208,930 of record NZ_KV791297.1, read on the forward strand.
TGGCGGCGCACCGTGTCCAGGTAGTGCCGGCCGCTGGCCGGCTCCTCGAAGAACCGACATTGCGTGGAGCCGGCCAGCGGCCGGCACTACCTTCTCGGCACCCTGTGTGCAGCCGGCCAGCGGCCGGCGCTACCGGGGCCGCGTCTCGCGCAGCGTCCACATCACCGGCAGCACCAGCACGGCGACCCCGGCGATCATCGCGCCGGGGGCCGATGACCAGCCGGTGTGGCGCACCAGCACTTCGGCCAGCAACGGCGTGGCGCCACCAAAGAAGGCCGTCGCCATGGTGACGCCCAATGCCAGCCCGCTGAGCCGCCCCTCGCCGGGAAACTGCTCGGCCGTCGCCGGTGCCGCCACCGCACTCACGCCACCGGCCAGGCACGCCAACACCACCGCGGCCAGCCCGATCGCCAGCGTGCTGCCACCGGCCATCACCGAGAACATCGTCAACGGCAGCAACGCCGACAGGGCGGCCAGCGCGATCAACACCGGCCGACGACCGACCTGGTCCGACAACGCGCCGGCCAGCGGCGTCACCACGATCACCGCCACCGCCGCGATCGTGGAGAGCCACAGCGCTTCGGATTCACTCACCTGCCCAACCGAACCGAGGAATGCGGGCACATAGGTAATGCCGACGTAATAGGTGATCGAGCCCAGTGCGGAGATCGCGAAGGTGCGGGCGATCGCGGCCTTGTGGTGCCGCCAGGTGTCGCGGATCGGCGACTCCGGCACGGTGCCTTCGGCCTGCTGCCGCTCGAACTCGGGCGACTCATGCATGGTCGAGCGCGCCAGCAGGATCGCGCCGGCCAGCGCCGCGCCGACAAAGAAGGGAATGCGCCAGCCCCAGCCATCCAGCTGGGCCGTGCTCAGCAGCGCCACCGTCAGCGCCGACAGCGCCACTGCCAACAGGGCCCCCACCTCGCTCGCGGCCGACGCCAGCGAGGTGACCAGGCCGCGCCGCCGCACGGGCGCGGTTTCCAGCAGGTACGCCACCACGCCGGTGTATTCGCCGCCGACCGAAAAAGCCATCAGGCAGCGCAACAGCAACAACAGCACACCGGCGGTGGCGCCGATGCTCTCGAAGGTGGGCAGCAGCGCGGTAGCAAGCATGGCCAGCGTCATCAGCAGCATCGAGGCCAACAGCATGTAGCGCCGGCCGAAGCGATCGCCGAGATGGCCGAACACCAGCGCGCCCAGGGGGCGCATCAGATACGACACCGCGAACCCGGCCAGCGTGGCCAGCAGCGCGTTCTCGCCGCCGCCGAAGAACACCCTCGACAACACCGTGGCCAGATACAGATAGAGCGTGAAGTCGTACCACTCCACCACGGTGGACAGCCCGGCGATGATCATCGAGCGGGTCTGTGGTCGCGCATCCGGCGCGGCGCTGGCCGTACTCAAGCGTGCGCCCTGCTGACAGGCAGGCCATCGCGGCTGGACAGGGGACGACATCGCATCGGGGCTCTCCCGGCCGCCTGGGCCGCATCTGGACGGCGACAGCCTACGCCAGCGGATCTGCACGTCGTGTCACGGAGGAACGCCGGCGCCGCAACGCGCCCGGCCCGCGCTCAGGCGAGGGCCGCCGGGCGGACGGCGCCGCGCCGATAACTCAGCAGCCGCCCATGGCCTGGCGCATCGCCCTCATCCTCGAACAGGCCCAGTTCCTCGGTCACATCGAAGCCCTGCAGGGCCATGCCGCGCGAAAACGCGCCGACGTTGCCACGCCCGGGATCGGTGATCAGCAGTTCGGCATCGGGCTTGGCATGCCGCAGCATCATCGCGGCGATCTGGTGGGCGTGGCCGCGTTCGTAAAGGATGTCGCTGCCGATGATCAGGTCGAAGCGGCCCAGCGAGCCATCCGGAACTTCCCAGGGCAGGTCGCGGTAGGTCACCGCCGGCAGGTTGTTGAGCCCTGCGTTGTAGGCCAGGAAGGATTCGGCCAACGGATGGTGATCCGTCGCGACGACATCCGCGCCCCGATGTGCCAGCACCAGGCTGGACAGGCCCAGCCCGCAGCCCAGTTCCAGGATGCGCTTACCGGCCACGTCGAAGTGGCTCATGGTATCGGCCAGCGCGCGGCCGGCCGGCCAGATCTGGCCGAACAGGCTCCACAGCGAGGAGTGGATGCCGGCACGCGCGGCGCGGCCGGTAGGATCGGAGAACTGCTGCAGATCGGTGAGCGCACGGATACGGAAGTCGTGACCGCCGACCGGAATGGTGAGGATGCGGGTGGTATAGCCCGGCATGAGCGCTCCGTGGGACACGGGAGTCTTCATCCCGGGGCGGCATGAAGGACTCGGAGGAAGGAGCGAGGGCGATCGGACGTCGATCGCGCAGGACGCGCGTACGTGCGTGTGACAACCCATCCTACGCCATGCGGGTGGCCCTGGCTGAACGCCTTGGGGCCTTTCCAGGGGTGCCCTTTGCGACCTTGCGGACTGCCTTGCCTGCGGCCTTGCGGACGGCCTTGCGTACGACCGGCGCCGTACCGTAGCGCAGCTGGCAGACCGGGCAGAAGAACGTCCGCCGCCGGGTCGTCCCCGGGTAGGTCTTGCTGAGTGGGCCACCGCAGTGGGGGCAGGTGCGCTTGGTATGCACCAACCAGTGCTGGCGCAGGACGAACTGCCGCTTCCAGTCCAGGAAATCGAAGCTGTACTGCCGCGCCTGTTTGATGACCTCGCCCAGCTTGCGCGACGGCAGCGCGCCGACCGTGGATTCAGGATGCACGCGCGTGCGGAACAGCACCTCGTTCTTGATGATGTTGCCCACGCCGGCAAAGATGTCCTGGTCCAGCAGCGCGTCGCAGATCAAGGTGTCCGGGTGTTCCTTCAGTTTCCTGCGCGCCAGCCTGGGATCCCACGAGGGGTCCATCACGTCGCCGCGCCAGTCGTAGGTGTCCTCCAGCGCGCCTTCGATGTACTTCACCGACGAGGCATAGATGTTGAGCTCGCCGTTGTCGAACTGCAGCGATACCCGCGGCGGGGAAGGCTTGCGCTCATCGATGCGATAGCTGCCGAACATCAGCATGTGCACGCGCAGGCTGAAGCCTCGGAACTCGATCAGGAAATGCTTGCCCCAGCTGCGCAGGGTGACCACGCGACGGCCTTCCATGCGGGTCAGGTCGAGCGAGCTGTTGCCGGTCGCCAGGCGCACGGTCTTCCCACGGAACTTCGCCGCCGCCTCGCGCAGGATGACGATGGAAGGACCTTCAGGCATCGGCGGCCCCCGGGTGGGATGCGCCGCCAAGGATGTCCTGCAGCCGTGCCGCGTTGGCGATGGCGAACCCATGGGCGGTATTGTCGAAGATCACCCAGCGCGTGCTGCCGGCATGCGCCGCGACATCACGCGCCAGGGACTGGAGCGCCGCCTCGTCATACTCGCTGTAATACATCCGCGGTGCGCCATGCCAACGCCAATAGCGCCACGCGGCGTCACCCCCGGGGTGGGCCGCCCCCGTAACCCGCGCAGGGTCGGCCGCGACGCGCGCTACCGAGTGCCGCCCCAGCAACGCCTCGGCCTGTGGCGTGAACCAGCTGGCATGCCGCGGTTCGCAGACCACCGGCGTATCCGTGCGACGGCGCAGCAGGCCGAAGAAACCCGCCGCCACCCGTGCATCGAATGCATGGCTGGGCGGCAGCTGCAGCAGCAATCCGCCCAGCCTGCGGCCCAGGCCGGCGGTCTCTTCGAGGAACCGATCCAGCGCCGGGCCGCAACCGCGCAGCGCTGCGTCATGCGACACCGCCTTGGGCAGCTTCACCGAAAAACGAAAGCCAGCCGGCACGCTCGCCGCCCAGCGTTCATAGGTCCGCTGCTGGTGTGGCCGGTAGAACGAGGAGTTGATCTCCACCGCCGAAAAACGCGTTGCATAGCGCGCCAGCATGCTCTCGCCCTCGCCGGTCAACGCCGCGTACCTGCCGGGAATGGACCAGCCTGCGCATCCGATCCTGACGGGGGCGGCCGGCATCGCTTACGGCCGGATCTCACCGTCGTCTTCGCCGGACCAGTAGTGGATACGGGTCGCCTTGACCTGGATCAGCACGATGCCCGGGGTATCCACGCCCTGTTCGAACCAGCGTTCCAGGTCCGGGACCCAATGTGCCTGCAGGGTCGCGCGGTCGCGGCTCAGGGTGGCATGGCCTTCCACGGCCACGAACAGCGGCGGCTTGCCCAGCAGTGACTTGCTGCCGGTGAAGGACAGCGCGACCTTCGGGTCGCGTTCGATCTCGCCCACCATGTCGGCACTGTCGAAGGCGAAGAAGTAACTGTCGCCGTCGTAGTCCACGTCACCGTTGTTGCTCATCGGCCGGCCGGCGATCTCGCCGCTGGCGGTGTGGGTCTGCAGCATGGCGAAATCGATGCCGGCCATCTTCTTGGCCAGTTCGGGCAGGGTCAGTGTGGTCATGGGGTCTCCGGGTGGGCGTGGCATGTGCGTCCAGCCTCCGCGCTGCGCGGTGACCGAGGCGTGCACGCCCACTGGCGAAAATTTCACACGGCCGGGGCGGTGCTCCGGCTGGGGAACAGGGCCAGCAGCGCGCGGGTGAGCATCGCCGGGTAGACCGTCAGGTGATCCTCATCGGCAACCACGCGTGTCTCGAGCCAGAGGCCTGGATAACCGCGCCCGCGCAGACACTCGGCAAACGCTCGCGTATGCGCGACCATGTCGTTGCGCGCAGCAAACGGTGCGTCCGACGCCGGGGTTTCGTGTGCGCCGATAGACAGCAGCACGCGCGCGTTCAGATCGGCATGGGCATCGGCGTAGTCCGCCTCGACCCGGTTGATCACGTGCTGGTCGAACCAGAGCGATGGGCTGGAAAGGATGTAGCGCTGGAACATCGCCGGGCGGGTCAGCAGCACGTACGCACCGAACAGCCCACCGTAGGAATGGCCGGCAAACGCACGCTGCGCCGCGTCGGTGCGGTAGCGCGCCTCGACCTGTGGCAGCACATGGTCGGCCAGGAAATCGCGGTAGTGCGCAGCGCCGCCGTAGGTGATGCCATCGGTGTAATCGTCGCCCGGGCTGCGGCTGGGTTGGGTCGGGGTGTAGTCACGCGAGCGGCTCTGCTGCGAGCTCAGCCCCTGCTGCGGCGGCAGCCCGACCAGGATGAAGGGCGCCAGGTGCGCACCGCCCTGCCCGACCATGTTGCGCACGCTGCGCGCGAGCGGGAAGCTGTACAGCGCGTCGGTGACATACAGCACCGGGTAGCGCAGGTGCGTGTCCCGCGCATACCCGGCCGGCAGGGACACCCAGATCGGGTAGTCCCGGCCCACCGGGTCGCGGACGGTCCAGGCTTCGGTGTCCGGCAACACCACCCCGGGCATCGCACATCCGGACGCCATCAGCGCGCCCGCAGCGTGATCAGGGTGATCTCCGAGGGCACGCCGATCCGCGCGGCGAAGCCCGGCCACAGCCCGGCACCGTTGCTGACGTACAGCGTCATCGCGTCCACCTGGTAGCGCCCGGAGACATAGCCACCGTTGGCACGCTTGACCAGCTGGTCCATACCCAGAATATGCCCGCCATGCGTGTGCCCGGACAGCTGCAGGGCCACGCCGTGCCCGGCGTTGGCGCGGGCTTCGACCGGACGGTGGTCAAGCAGGATCACCGGTGCCTGCGGGTCCGCCCCGGCCAGGGCAGCGCCGAGGTCCGGCATGGGCAGGCCATAGCGTGCCGCCACGGGATCGGTCACGCCGGCGATGGTCAACGTCGCCCCGTCGCGCTGCACCCGGGTATGGGTGTTCTCCAGCACCTGCATGCCCTGCCCGCGGAAGGCCTGCATCCACTCGGCGTACTGCGCGTAATACTCGTGGTTGCCAGTGATCGCGATGACGCCATCCGGCGCGTGCAGCCTGGCCAGGGGCGCGAAGTCGTTGGCACGGGCGCTAACGCTGCCGTCGATCAGATCGCCGGTGATCACCACCAGATCCGGATGGAGCGCATTGCTTTCGGCGACCACCTTCTCCACCCAGGCACCCGTGAGCAGGCGGCTGGCGTGGATATCGGTGAGCTGCAGCACGCGATAACCGTCGAACGCAGCCGGCAGGCCGTCGATGGCAACCTCGATCTGACGCGGCTTGGGCACGGCCATGCCCTGCCAGATGCCGTAGGCAGACAGCAGCAGCGCCAATGCGCCGGCCGTCGGACGCAGCCATGTCGCACGCAGCGTCGGCAGCACGCGCCGCGCACGCACCAGCCACGCGATCAGCAGCAGCGCGTCCAGCAGCAGCACGAATACCGCGCTCAGCAGCAGCGTGGTGAAGCCGGTGGCGAGCACGGCGATCATCGCCGTGGGAATTTCCGGCGACGCCATGGTCCCGGCAAACTGCGCCACGATCCGGTGGTGCAGCGCCAGCGCCACCACCAACAGGCCCAGCGCGATCCGGACCGGGCGCGGCAGCCGCAACGGCCAGATCAGGCGCCACACCAGATACAACGCAAGCAAACAGCCGATCACACTCAGCACAGGCACATCCTGGAATATCGATGGGGGAGTCAGCCCCCCATCGTTCCCGATTCGGCCCGCCGGTTCCAGTGCAGGAGGTCGTGACGATTCAGGCTGAGCGCCGGGGGGCGTTCCGGCGTGGCGCCGGAGCAGCGGTTCTGGCCGCCCGGTTCAGCGCCATCGCCGCGCGGATCAACGCCTTGAACGCGGTGGCGTTGATCGTATCGCCTTCGTGCAGATCGATGGCGCGGCGGGTGTTGCCTTCCAGACTCGCATTGAACAGCCCGTTGGGATCGGGAAGCGACGCGCCCTTGGCGAAGGTCAACTTCACGGCCGCCTTGTAGGTCTCCCCGGTGCACAGGATGCCGTGGTGCTCCCACACGGGTACACCCCGCCACTTCCATGTCTCCACCACGTCCGGATCGACCTGGTGGATCAAGGCGCGGATCCGGGACAGCGCCTCGCCGCGCCAATCCTCCAGCGACTGGATGCGGGCATCGATCTGTTGCGACGCGGACGGCTCGCTGGCCATTGCGGCGCGCGGCGTTGAACGGGCATTGGGCTGGATCATGGGGACACCGATCACCATGGGCGGCCCGGCCGGCGCCCTTCGTGCGCGTTATAGACCCGATCGGAAGGGGCTTCAAGCCACAGGCGCGCGAGCGGCCTACGGGATGGAACGATGCTCGATTGCAATGTTATATTATTTCTTTTTCGGGTCAGAACAGCAGACGTCCGGTGTCTGCTGGTCCACCCCCTGTCCTACCTGCTCCTGAGGCACGAAGAGATGAGAACCAAGGCAATGGTGTCCGCCGTACTGGCGGCCCTGTGCGCCGGCGAAGCGCGCGCCCAATCCGCCGATGCTGCGATCACCCTCGGCAGCGTGCACGTGCGGGAAGGCGCGAACCGTCCCCTGGCCGCCCACCGGGTGCTGACCTCGGTGGATGTGATGGGCGGCGACCAGGTCCATGAGAAGAACGTGTCCAACAGCTGGGAACTGCTCGGCCAGATGCCGGGCATGCAGCTGACCGAAACCCGCCAGGGCGCGGAGTCCGGCAAGGCGACCTTCCGTGCATTCAATGGCGAGGGCTACCTCAACGGGATCAAGATCCTGATCGATGGCATTCCCAGCAACGTCAACAGTGGCAACCAGCGCTTCATCGACATGGTGTTCCCGCTGGACATCGACTACATCGAAGTCGTGCGCGGTACCAACGACCCGCGCTATGGCCTGCACAACATCGGGGGCAACATCAACCTCGGCACCCGCCAAGGCGGCACCTATACCGATGCGCGGCTCACCTATGGCAGCTACAACACCCGCGAAGCGCAGGTGGCGATCGGTCGCGACGCCAACGGTGTCGCGCAGAACTATTTTCTGGCGTCGCAGGCGTCCGACGGCTACCGCGATCATGACCGATCGAAGAAATACTCGCTGGGCGGCAAGTGGCTCTACAGCGGCGACGATGACCTGTTCAATCTCGGTCTGATCGCGCGCGTGTACCACCACGAAGCCGACGAGCCCGGCTTCATGACCGCCGCAGAGTTGGCAGCCGATCGTCGCGGATCCGCGCTCAAGAATGCCAACGACGTCGACGACCGCGACATGCGCCATCTCAGCACCCATCTGGATCTGCAGCTCAGCGATGCCGTGCATGTCAGCAACAAGCTGTACTACAACCGTTACGAGGACGACCGGCAGGTGACCTTCACCGCGTACGTGCCCGGCAACGCGCCGCGCCAGCGTCGTCATTGGGATGAGAAACAGACCGGCCTGCTCAGCACGCTGACCTGGGCCGCCACGCCTGCGCTGACGGTCGAGGGTGGATTCAACGCCGAGCATCAGGACAATACGTACCGCCGGCTGCGCTACAGCCACGCCATCCCGACCGACTTTTCCACCCCGGCGCGGATCCAGAACGACGACCGCTACAGCCTGGACAACCTCGGTGCCTATGCGCAGGCCGTGTATCAGCCCGCCTCCGCGCTGAAGATCGTGCCGGCCTACCGTGTGGACCGCTTCTCCGGCAGCACCCACCTGCCCGGCGGCATCACCGCGCCGCTGCAGCGCTACGGCACCATCGGCCAGCCCAAGCTGAGCGTGGTCTACGCAATCACCCCGGTCCTCAACATCTATGCCAACTGGGGCAGGACCTTCCAGGTGCTGACCGGTTCCACCGCACCGGCTTACCTCACCGCCGGCCAGGAGACCTTCCGGCCCTCGATCAACACCGGCAAGGAGCTGGGCATCAAGTTCACCCCGGCCGTCGGCGCCGACGCGCGCATCGCGGTGTGGCGCCAGGACGCGACGGACGAAGTAGCGAACATGCCGGCCACCGGCACCTCGGTCGGCCTGGGCCAGACCCGTCGCGAAGGGGTCGACCTGCAGTTCACCTCGCGCCTGGGCGGCCACTGGACGCTGTGGGGCTCGCATGCGATCCAGCAGGCCAAGGTGGTGCGCGCGTTCACCACCGATGGCACCGCCCTGGCCGGCAACGAGGTGATCGCCACGCCGCGCTACATCAGCAACATCGGCGTGGACTACCGCGGCAACGAGCGCTGGACCTTCGGCCTGCAGGGCCGGATGCAGGGCGACTATTACATTGAAGAACGCAACACGCAGGGCAGGTTCGGCGCCTTCGCGGTGCTCGATGCCAGTGCGTCGTATCGGCTTTCCGAGCGGGTCAGCGTGGACGTGCAGGTGAAGAACCTGACCGGCCGCGACTACGCGTATGCGTGGTATGACAACTTCTTCTGGGGCGGCGACGACCAGCCGATGTTCTCACCGGCCCCCGGGCGCTCGGCGTATGTGTCGTTGAACCTGAAGCTCTAGCGCGGCCCGGCCCTCAGATCCAGCGCTGGTCCAGCAGTTCGCGCTTGATGTAGGCATAGAACACCGGCGCGGCGACCAGCCCTGGCAGACCGAACGCCGCTTCCATCACCAGCATCGCCAGCAGCAGTTCCCACGCGCGTGCCTGGATCTCGCCACCGACGATGCGTGCGTTGAGGAAGTACTCCAGCTTGTGGATGACCACCAGGTACAGCAGCGCGACCACGGCCACGTAGAACGAGACCGACAGCGCGACGATGGTGATGACCGTGTTGGAGATGATGTTGCCCACCACCGGCAGCAGGCCGGCCAGGAAGGTGATCAGCACCAGCGTCTTGGACAGCGGCACGTGCACCCCGAACAGCGGCAGCACCCCGAGCAGGAAGATGGCGGTGAACAGCGTGTTGAGCAGGGAGATCTTCACCTGCGCGAACACCACCTGCCGGAAGGCCGTGGCCATGCGGCTGGTGCGGCCGATCAGCTCGCGCGCCAGCGGCCCCAGCTTCGGCAGCGGCAGCTCGTCGTACAGCGCGATCATCGCACCCAGCACCATGCCGATCAGGATCCGCACGCTGATCTGCACGGCCGAGGTGCCGGCGATGCCGAGCTGCTGGCGGTGGGTGGCGGCCCAGTCGTTCATGGCCGTGCGCAAGGCCTGCAGATCTTCCGGGATGTACGGCTGCAACAGGTCCGGCACCTGGTGGCGGGAGGTGTTGAGGATGTCCATCAGGCGCATCAGCAGCGCATCGGGGCCACCGGTCTCATTGCGGAAGAACGAGGCGATGCCGATCGCGGCCAGGGTCAGCGCGCCGATGATCAGCGCCGACAGCACGATCACCGAATAGGCGCGCGCACGTCCGGGCGGCAGCCTGCCCTCGACGGTGGAGGCCAGCAGGTGGGTCAGGTGGAACACCAGCAGGCCCGACAGCAGGGTCACCACCAGGCCCAGCTTCAAGGTCAGCCACATGCCCAGCAGCATCAGCAGCCAGGCCGCGATGCGGGCGGTGGGTGGCTTGGGCAGCGTGGGAATCACAATGGACATGCGGGGGCATCCAGACGGGTGGCCCATGGTAGTGGATGTGGTGTGGGCGGCGCCGTCGAGCCCCGCACCATCAAACTGAAATCCAGCGTCTGCTGAAGCGGCACATCGACACGTTCGATGATCGCAAGCAGCAGGTTGACTGCACGGGCACCGATCTCCCGCATCGGTTGCCGGATGGTCGTCAGCGGAGGCGTGAGGTAACGCGACGATGCCAGATCGTCGAAGCCGACGACGGACAGATCACCCGGTACCCGGATGCCCAGATCCCGGCAGGCCGCCAATACGCCCAGCGCCATCTGGTCGCTGAAACAGAACACCGCCGTCGGCACGGGCGCGCGCGCCAACAGCGACATCCCGGCCGCATGTCCGGATTCGACGGTGAAGTCGCCCGGCACGACGCTCAACTGGCGCAGGCGGCCACGCGCCTTGCCGGCGGCCCGGACCCCCTCCAGCCGTTGCTGATGCAGGGGATTGTCCGGCGGTCCGCCCACCACAGCGATCCGTTCGTGCCTCAGTCCGTACAGGTGCTCCATCACCGCGCGCGCGGCGGCCGCATTGTCGATGTGGACGCTGGGAATGCCCAGCGCGGGGTCGAATTCGCAGCCGTTGACCACCGGCGCGGCGGCGCCCCGCTGCTGGACGATCTCGCGCGCCGTCGGCGGCAGGCGGTGCCCCAGCACGATCAGGCCGTCGGCCTCGTTGCGCCGGAGCATCTGCGCGTAGCGCTCTTCGCGCTCGGGCAGGTTCTGGGTATCGCCCAGCAGGACAGCGTAGCCAACCGCCTGCGCCGCGTCCTCCGCGCCCTGCAGGATCTGGGCAAAGAACGGGTTGGCGATATCCGGCACGGTGACCAGGATCTTGCCGCTGCGCTGGGTCTTGAGTGTACGGGCCACCGTGTTGGGCACGTAGCCCAGCGCTGCAGCGGCCTGCTCGATGCGCGCGCGTGTAGCCGGCAGCACTTTGTCCGGCCGGGACAGCGCCCGCGACACCGTGCCGGCCGAGACGCCGACGTGCTTTGCAATGTCGTAGATGGTGGCCATGGCGCTACCTCTTCCTTCCGCTGTGCAGTGCACAACAGGACTTTCGAATGCCCCTGCTAGGATAATGCAATCGATTGCATCGAGGGCGAATCCTCTTGAAAACGCTCAAGGGTCCAGCGCTGTTCCTGGCGCAGTTCATCGGCGACACACCTCCCTTCGATCGGCTGGACACGCTGGCCGGATGGGCCGCGGGGCTGGGCTATTCTGGCGTACAAGTGCCGACCAGCGCGCCCGGGCTGTTCGATCTGGCCGAAGCTGCGCGCAGCCAAGCGTACTGCGACGATGTCATCGGCATGCTGGACGGGCATGGCCTGCAGATCACCGAGCTGTCCACCCACCTGCAGGGGCAGCTGGTCGCCGTCCATCCCGCCTATGACAGCCTGTTCGACGGATTCGCGCCGCCGGACACACGCGGCGACCCTGTCGCCCGCCAGGCTTGGGCGGTAGAGCAGCTGCTGCTGGCCGCCAAGGCCAGCCAGCGACTGGGGCTGACCGCGCATGCAACGTTCTCCGGCGCACTGGCCTGGCCTTACTTCTATCCCTGGCCGCAGCGCCCACCCGGTCTGGTGGAGGAAGCCTTCGCCGAACTCGGCCGCCGCTGGCGCCCCATCCTGGATGCATTCGACGCCTGCGGCGTGGATCTATGCTTCGAAATCCACCCGGGCGAGGATCTGCATGACGGCGCGACCTTCGAGCGCTTCCTCGACGTGGTCGACCAGCACCCCCGCGCAAAGATCCTGTACGACCCCAGCCACCTGCTGCTGCAGCAGATGGACTACCTCGGCTTCATCGACCGTTACCACGATCGCATCGGCATCTTCCACGTCAAGGACGCGGAATATCACCCCAGTGCCAGCAGTGGCGTGTATGGCGGCTACCAGGACTGGATCGATCGTCCCGGGCGGTTCCGCTCACTCGGCGATGGCCAGATCGACTTCAAGGCGATCTTCTCGAAATTCGCGCAGTACGACTTTCCCGGCTGGGCGGTGCTGGAATGGGAGTGCTGCCTGAAGCACCCGGAAGACGGTGCACGGGAAGGAGCCGCCTTCATCCGCGACCACATCATCCGCGTGACCGAACGCGCCTTCGATGACTTTGCCGACAGCGGCACAGACGCCGCATCACTGCGCCGCATGCTGGGAATCTGAGCCGATACCGCCCCGGGAGGGCAAGCCATGACGCACACCATGTCGCGCTTGGGCGCGATGATGTTTCTGCAGTTCTTCATCTGGGGGGCATGGTTCGTCACCCTGGGGACCTACCTGGTGCAGGGGCCGTTGCAGGCCAGCGCGAGCCAGGTCGCGACGGCGTTTCTCAGCCAATCGATCGGCGCCATCGTCGCGCCCTTCCTGGTCGGCCTGATCGCGGATCGGTACTTCGCGGCGCAGCGCATCCTCGCGGTACTCCACCTCGCTGGCGCGGCGCTGATGTGGCTGGCGTCCACGGCGACGGACTTCAGCACCTTCTCCTTCTATGTCATGGGGTACATGCTGCTGTTCATGCCAACGCTGGCGCTGGCCAACAGTGTGGCGATGCGGCACATGCAGTCGCCGGAAAAGCAGTTTCCGCTCGTGCGGGTGGCCGGCAGCGTCGGCTGGATCGTGGCGGGCGTGCTGATCGGCTGGCTGGGCTGGGAACAGGCGCATCGGCTCGAGCTGACGTTCCGGATGGCGGCGATGGCGTCGCTGGCGCTGGGCCTGTATGCGTTCACGCTGCCGCACACGCCGCCGCTGGCGCAACAGCGCGACGCCGGGCTGGGACAGATCCTGGGGCTGGATTCGCTGCGGCTTCTGAAGTCGCGCTCCTACCTGGTGTTCTTCCTGGCCTCCATCGCCATCTGCATCCCGCTGGCGTTCTACTACAACTTCACCAACCCGTACCTCAACGATCTGGGCGTGCGCGGCGCGGCCGGCCTGCAATCGCTGGGCCAGGTCTCCGAAGTGCTGCTGATGCTGGCCATGCCGTTCCTGTTCGTGCGGCTGGGGGTGAAGACGATGCTGGCGGTGGGCATGGCCGCATGGGTCGTGCGTTACGTCATGTTCGCCTTTGGTGATGCGGGCGGTGGCTTCTCGCTGCTGGTGATCGGCATCGTGCTGCACGGCATCTGCTACGACTTCTTCTTCGTCACCGGCCAGATCTACACCGATGCGCATGCCGGCCCGGCCGCGCGCAGCAGCGCGCAGGGATTCATCACGCTGGCCACGTATGGCGTGGGCATGCTGATCGGTACGTTCCTGTCCGGCGCGGTGGTGGAGCACTTCACCACTGCAGCCGGTCCGGATTGGCAACAGATCTGGCTGTTCCCGGCAGGCGTCGCGCTGGTCGTGCTGATCGCCTTCCTGTTGCTGTTCCGCGACCGGCCAGTGGTCGCGGCCGCACCTTCCACGCCCTGAGGACCCACCTGATGCCAAAACCTGGAATCGCCATCGTCGGCACGGGAATGATCGGTGCCGTGCACCGGCGCGCGGCGCTGCTGGCGGGTGCCGACATCCGTGGCGTGGCCGCCTCGTCTCCGCAGCGCGCACGCGACGTGGCGCAGGCGTGGGGTGTCCCGCGTGCCTATCGGGACATCGAGGACGTGGTCGCCGATCCACAGGTGCAGGTGGTGCACGTCTGCACGCCCAACCATCTGCACCGCGGCATGGCGCAGGCGGCGCTGAACGCGGGCAAGCACGTGATCTGCGAGAAACCGCTGGCCACCATGCTGGAGGACGCCCAGGCGCTGGCCGCATTGGCCGCCTCGACCGGGCTGGTCGCCACGGTGCCGTTCGTCTACCGCTACCACCCGGTGGTCCGCGAGGCGCGCGCACGCATCGCCCATGGCGAACTGGGGCCCCTGCACCTGATTCACGGCAGCTACCTGCAGGACTGGCTGCTGGACCCGGCCAGCAACAACTGGCGCGTGGACCCGGCGCTGGGCGGCGCGTCGCGCGTGTTCGCCGACATCGGCTCGCACTGGTGCGACCTGGTGGAATGGGTCAGCGGCGAGCGCCTCACCGAGGTCAGCGCGGCATTCGACACGGTGATCGCCGAACGCAGCACCGACACCGGGCAGAGCTTCACCACCGCGGCAGCCGGTGGCGCGATGCAGGCGGTCACCAGCGAGGACGTGGCGGCGGCGATGTTCCGCACCAGCGCCGGTACGCTGGCATCGTTGACGGTCAGCCAGGTATCGGCCGGACGCCACAACCGCCTCTGGTTCGAGATCGATGGTGCCAGGGCCAGCGTGGCCTTCAATCAGGAAGACGCCGAGCGGCTTTGGATCGGCCAGCCCGACCAGCGCGAGGAAACCTTCGTGCGCGGCCCCAGCGCCGGCAGTGCCGAGCAACGCCGGCTGTCCGTGCTGCCAGCGGGGCACGCGCAGGGCTACGCCCAGTGCTTCGAGGCGTTCGTCGCCGATACCTATCTCGCCATTGAAGGCGAACAGCCGCAGGGCCTGCCCACCTTCGAAGACGGCGTGCGCTCGGCGCTGATCGTCGACCGCGTCATCACCTCGGCCAGGACCCGTGCCTGGACCGCCATCGGTTGAACCCCGGGAGCATCTCATGATGAACACGCCTGCCCGCAGAACTGCCACCCTCGCCCTGCTGCTGTTCGCTGCCCTGCCCGTCCTGGCACACGAAGCCGCCAGCCCGCACAAGCCCATCGCCGTGCAGATGTACACACTGCGCAACGCCGGCCCGCTCGACCAGCAGTTGAAGATCGTCCACGACGCCGGCGTGGATGCGGTGGAAACGGTGGGCACGCAGGGCGTCAGCGCCAGCGAACTCAAGCAGTTGCTGGACCGGTATTCGATCAGGGCGATTTCCTCGCACGTGCCACTGGCCGAACTGCGCAAGGACCTGGACGGCGTGGTGGCCTTCAACCGGTCGATCGGCAACACGACGCTGGTGGTGCCCTACCTGGACGAAAAGGATCGACCCACCAATGCCGCAGGCTGGACCGCACTGGGCCTGGAACTCGGCGGAATCGCGACGCAGGCACGGGCCAAGGGCATGCAGCTGGCCTACCACAACCACGACTTCGAGCTGGTCGACTTCGACGGCAGCACAGGGTTGGAACTGCTGTTCGCGGCCGCCGGACCCGATCTGCTGACCGAGCTGGACCTGGCCTGGGTCGCGCGTGCGGGCCATGACCCGGCGGCCATGCTGGAGACATTCCGCGGCCGCCTGTTCGCGGTACACGCCAAGGACAATGCGCCGAAGGGCCACGCCGAAGACGAAGGCGGCTTTGCCGCCGTCGGCCAGGGTGTCCTCGACTGGAACACGATCCTGCCGGCCGCGGCCGATGCCGGGGTGCGGTGGTACATCATCGAACACGACCAGCCGCGTGATCCGGCCAAGGTCATCCAGGCCGGGGCGGACTACCTGCGCAGACACCTTCCCGCCCGCCTGCCCGCCAGCGCACCGCGCCAGCCAGCAAAGGAGTAATGCTTGAATACGTGTTTCAGATTGATCCCGATCCTCGCCGTACTGGCGTCGATTGCGCTGCTTGTGCCTGAGGCGTGGTCCAAGAACGACCCCGCGGCCGGCGCGACCCTCTACGCAACCCACTGCACGGCCTGCCACGGTGCCGAGCGCGCCGGTGTTCCGCCAACGTTCCCCGCGCTCACCGACGTCGCCAAGCGGCTGCAGCCGGCGCAGATCAAGGAGAAGATCAGCAAGGGCGGCGGATTGATGCCGCCGTTTCCACAGCTGTCGCCCCAGGAGATCGACGATATCGCCAGTTACCTGGCGCACTAGGCTGCCCGCGCCGGCGCCGGCTGCCGTTTCGTGCCGGCGCTACAGCTCGCGCACCCAGATGTTGCGGTAGCTGACCCTGGAATCGTGCTCCTGCAGGTAGATCGGCGCACACGCATGCGGCGTGTACGACGGCGCGCCGATGTACTCGGTCTTTCCCGCCAGGACGGTGTCGTCCTGCACCAGCACGCCGTTGTGCAGCACGGTGATGCGGGCGGGCGAGGTGAGCCCGCCGCCCGGCGAGAAGCGCGGTGCCTTCCAGATGATGTCGTAGGCCTGCCACTCGCCCGGTGCACGCGAGGCGTTCACCAGCGGCATGGCCTGTTTGTAGAGCGAGGCCGCCTGGCCGTTGGCATAGGTCGGATTGTTGTAACTGTCGAGCACCTGCAGCTCATACAGTTCCTGCAGGAAGATGCCGCTGTTGCCCCGATCCTGGCCGTTGAAGCCCTTTGTCGCGATGGGCGAGCGCCATTCGACGTGCAGCTGGATGTCGCAGAAGCGCTGCCGGGTCCGGATGCCCTTGCTTCCGGGAACCACGGTCAGCGCACCGTCGGCGACGCTCCAGGGCACGCGCCCCCCCTGCTCCGACTCCCAGGCGGAAACATCCCTGCCATCGAACAGCACGACCGCGTCGGAGGGCGCACCTCCCGGCGGCGTGGCCACGCTCGCGGGCACGGGCGTCCACACCTCGGTCTTCGCTGGATCGCGAACGGGATCGGCACCGGCCTGCGCGAACGCCGGTGCAGCGGCCAGCACACCGGCGGCGATCAATAGCGGCGTGATCTTCATGGCGTGATCCATCAGCTGGTCCCCCAGGCGGGTGTACCGGGAACATAGGCGAGGTCGCCGTCGTAGCGACCCGGCACGGCGACATACTTCAGCACTTCGGTCGCGCCGACCTTCGAGGTGAAGAAACCGAAGATGGTCAGCTGCTTGAACATCGTGAAGTAATGCGGCATCGGCTCTCCTGCTTCGGCGGTGCCGGTTTCGTTCACCTCGACCGCGTGCTTCCTGGCCTCTGCATCCAGCGCGCGCAGCAGTTCGGTGCGCGCCTGCGGCGCAAGTGAAACGAAGCGGCCGCCGGCGCGTTTGTCGATATCGGCCAGGCCGGCACGGAACGTCGCCTGCTGCCGGGCGGTGTAGCAGTCGCTGACGAACGTCGCCATGAACGCGCCGGCGCCCGCGTCCTTCGCCCCCGGCGTTTTCGTCCTTGGCAGGATGGTCTCGGCAATCTCGTCCAGCGTGCCAACATCCGCATCGGAGAAGCGCGCCTTCGCTCCTGCGGCAGGCGCCTGTGCCTGACCGAGCGCAGGCAGGCCGACCATCGCCGCACCGGTGGCGGCGACGATCATTTTCAGCAGTTCGCGACGGTCCATCACAGGTTCCCCGCTTTCAGTTCGCGCACGGCATGGTCGGCAGCCCGCGCGGTCAGCGCCATGTAGGTCAATGATGGATTCACGCAGGCGCTGGAGGTCATGCAGGCACCGTCGGTCACATAGACGTTGGGCGCATCCCAGACCTGGTTGTGCTGGTTCAGCACGGAGGACCTGCGGTCCCGTCCCATGCGAGCGGTGCCCATCTCATGGATGCCCTTGCCCGGGGCGTAGTCGTTGTCGTGCATCTCCACGTCCTTGACGCCGGCGGCCTCCAGCATCTCGGCGGCATCGGCGGCCATGTCCTTGCGCATGGCCAGTTCGTTGGCGCGCATGGCGACGTCCATCGCCAGCACCGGCAATCCCCACTTGTCCTTGCGGTCCCGGTCCAGGCGGATCGTGTTGTCGTGGTGCGGCAGCATTTCGCCGAAGCCGGTCATGCCGATGCGCCAGTCACCGGGCACGGTCAGCGCCTCCTTCAGGTCGGCACCGATGTTCAGCTCGGCGATCTCGCGCGACCACCCCGTGCGGCTGGCACCACCCTGGTAGCCGAAGCCGCGCAGGTAGCCGCGCTTGTCAGCGGCCACGTTGCGGAAGCGGGGAATGTAGAAGCCGCAGGGACGACGGCCGAAGTAGTACTTGTCCTCAAAACCCTCGACCCGACCGGAGGCCCCTGCGCCGAAGTGATGGTCCATCACGTTGTGCCCCAGCTCACCGGACGAAGAGCCCAGCCCACCCTCCCACACATCGGTGGCCGAGTTCATCAGCAGCCAGGTCGAGTTGAAGGAGGAGGCGTTGAGGAAGATCACCTTGGCCGTGTACTGGTAGGTCTGGCCGGTCTCCGCATCGACGACCTCCACACCGCGTGCACGCTTGCGGTCCTTGTCGTAGAGCACTTCCTTGACGATGGAGAACGGCCGCAGGGTCAGGTTGCCGGTCTTCATCGCCGCCGGCAGCGTCGCCGCCTGGGTGGAGAAATAGGCACCGAAGGGACAGCCGAGGATGCACTTGTTGCGGTACTGGCAGTTGACCCGGCCCTGCTCGGGCATCGGCTTGGTGATGTTCGCCGTGCGCGAGTGGATCATGTGCCGGGTGCCGCCGAAGGCCTTCCGGATCCGGGCGGCCACGTCCTTCTCGACGATGTTCAACGGGATCGGCGGCAGGAACTCGCCGTCCGGCAACACGTCCAGCCCTTCCCGCGTACCGGCGATGCCGGCGAATTTCTCCACATGGTCGTACCACGGCGCGATGTCGGCGTAGCGGATGGGCCAGTCGGTGGCGATGCCGTCCTTGAGGTTCGCCTCAAAATCCAGGTCGGAGAAGCGATAGCTTTGTCGGCCCCACATCAGCGAACGCCCGCCGACATGGTAGCCGCGGAACCAGTCGAACCGTTTGGTCTCGATGTACGGCGATTCCTGTTCGTCGGCCCACATGCCCTGCAGGTTCTCGGCCAGCGCGTAGTCGCGCATCAGCACGGGGAAGGCGGCCTTCATCGCCTGTGTAGGCCGGTTGCGATGCGGGAAGTCCCACGGCTCCTTCATCGCGTTGACGTAGTCCTTGACGTGCTCGATGTTGCGCCCGCGTTCCAGCATCAGGACCTTGAGGCCTTTCTCGGTCAATTCCTTCGCCGCCCAACCGCCACTGATTCCCGAGCCAACAACGATGGCGTCGTAATGATTGTCTGCCATGGATCTCTCACCTGGTGGATATCGTTTCAGACGTCGCAGAGGCGGATGGCCTCGCGCAGCGAACCGACGGGATCTGGTGCCGCAGGCATGAATTCCTGCGCCAGATACCCATCGAAACCGGTGTCGCGGATCGCGCGACAGATGGCGGGGTAATTGAGTTCCTGCTGGTCCCCGATCTCGTGCCGGCCCGGCACACCCGCGGTGTGGTAATGCTTGAAACAGGCGTGATACCTGCCGATGGTGGCGATGATGTCGCCCTCCATGATCTGCATGTGATAGATGTCGTACAGCAGGCCGAAGTTGTCCGAGCCGAGCCGCTGGCACAGCTCCACGCCCCAGGCGGAGTGGTCGCACAGGTAGTCGCGATGATCGACCCTGGAGTTCAGCAGCTCCATCACCAGCACCACGCCACGTTTCTCGGCGTGCCCGAGGATGCGCTTGAGGCCGGCCTCGGCATTGGCCATGCCCTCCTGCGGGTCCATCCCGTTGCGGTTGCCGGAAAAGCAGATGAGGTTGCGGTAACCGGCATCGGCCACCAGGTCGATATGCCGCGTGTAGCGCTCCACCAGCTGGTCGTGGAACGCACGGCCGGCAAAGCCTTTGGTAAGGCCCAGCTCCGCGCCGTTGCACATCGAGCTGTATACGCCATGGGCCTTCAGGGTGGGCCAGTCTTCCGGGCCGACCAGATCGATGGCGGCGAACCCGATGTCCTTCACCGTCGTGCAAAGCTGGGCCACCGATTGCTGCGGGAAGGTCCAGCGGGCGACGGAATGCCTCAGGTTGCCCTTGAGCGACGCGGTGCCGGCAGATGCAGGCAACACCGCCGCAGCGCCCAAGGCAAGGCTCGCTGCGGCCGCCATGCGCAGCGCATCGCGTCGCGTGAGACCCCCGGCCGGCCCCGATGCCGGGCTGATCGAATGGATGGACATCCGTCTTCCGGCCTCCCAACCGGTGTCAAACGCTGGCGATCCGCTGCAATGCAATCGATTGCACCATAGAGGAGGACATCGTTTTTTTGCAAGACGCGGTGCACGAAAATGCATGCTGCAGGGCACAACGCGCGTGATGCCGGTCGCCGTGTGCGTGCGATGGGAGAGCGGCGCGCCACGCAATCGCGTTCACGGGGCTACGGAAGGACAGTGCCGCCGCGCAGCAGGATCCGCTTATCGCCGGCGAGTCATCGCTTGGCGCAACTTCTCCCTTGAGTTGTGACCCATCGTGCCATGGCTACGGGCAGAAGACAGGCGTCAAACCGGCAGGAAGCAGAGCTTCCCGTGCAAAAAAGAAAAACCCCAGCAAGCACAGCGGCTTACCGGGGTTTCTGTTTGCATCCGTAAAAATCAGAAATCAGAACGGAATATCGTCATCAGCGAAGTCGTCCATCGGCGGCGCCGACTGCTGCGGAGCCTGCTGCTGCGGGCGCTGCTGGCCGTAGCCACCACCACCACCGCCACGCTGACCACCACCGCCGCCGCCACCACCGCCGTACTCCTGGCGCGGGGCCTGCTGGCGCTGCGGACGTTCGCCGCCACCGCCACCGCCACCACCGCCTTCACGGCCGCCGAGCATCTGCATTTCATCGGCGATGATGTCGGTGGAGTACTTCTCCACGCCATCCTGGCCGGTGTACTTGTCGTAACGCAGGCTGCCTTCGACGTAGACCGAGCTGCCCTTGCGCAGGTACTCACCAGCGATCTCGCCGAGCTTCCCGAAGAACACCACGCGGTGCCATTCGGTACGCTCCTGCTGGTTGCCATCCTTGTCCTTGCGGACGCTGGTGGTGGCCAGGCTGATGCGGGTGATCGCCATACCGCCCTGGGTGTACTTCACGTCCGGGTCGTTGCCGAGGTTGCCGACCAGGATGACTTTATTGATGCCGCGCGCCATAGGGTTGCTCTTCCGTTGTCCGAGGGCAGGCCGCAGTCATATCACAGCCCCGGGCGGGGTGCAGATCTGCCGGGCCGCCCTTGGGAGAATTGGGGGGATCCAGATTGCACCATCTTATCATCGCCGCCGTCCCCGACCCTGTCGGAATTCCGGCCGGGAACGACCGGAAACCTGCTCGAGCCATATGCCGCAACGGTGACGGCGGTTCAGTCCCCGCGCCGCAGGCCGCTGGCCGCCAGCCCGAGGGACCTCCCGGCCCCGCCATCACGGCGCATGGCATGATGTCTCTTCACTGTCTCCCCGCCTGCTGAAATGACCATCCGCGGTAAAGCCACCTCCCTCGATATCGCCCACCTGGCCGGCGTCTCCCAGCCCACGGTGTCGCGGGCGCTGCGCGGCAGCCCGATGGTCAACGCCGAAACCCGGCAGCGGATCCTGGCCATCGCCCGGGAGCTGAACTACAAGGTCGACAAGAACGCCTCCAGCCTGCGCCTGCGCAATGCCGGCACACTGGCCCTGCTGTTCTTCGAGGACCCGACCAATGACGATTCGCTGATCAACCCGTTCTTCCACGCGATGCTCGGCTCGATCACGCGGGCCTGCGCGCTGCGCGGTTATGACCTGCTGGTCTCCTTCCAGCAGCTGTCCACTGACTGGCAGGCCGATTACGAGGACAGCAACAAGGCCGACGGCATCATCCTGCTCGGCTATGGCGACTACCACGAGTCGCGCGAGCGCCTGCAGCGGCTGGTCGAGCAAGGCACCCACTTCGTGCGCTGGGGCGCTTCCCTGCCCGACCAGCCCGGTGTGTCGATCGGCAGCGACAACTTCCAGGGCGGTTTCGACATCACCGCCCACCTGCTCGACCAGGGCTGCCGCCGGATCGCGTTCGTCGGCCACGCTTCCAGCCACTATCCCGAGTTCGAGCAGCGCTATCGCGGCCACGTCGACGCAATGCGGGCGCGAGGCCTCACCGCCGAGCCCTCGCTGCAACACGATGCGATCACCACCGAGCAGTCCGGCTTCGATGCCTGCCAGGCGCTGCTGGCACGCGGTGAGCGTATCGATGGGCTGTGCGCGGCCAGCGACCTGATCGCGATCGGTGCGATGCGCGCCCTGCGCGAGCATGGCATGAGCGTGCCTGAGGACGTGGCGGTCACCGGCTTCGATGACATCCCGCTGGCCGCCTCGGTGTCCCCGCCGCTGTCCACGGTGCAGCAGGACACCAAGCAGGCCGGGCACCTGCTGGTGGAGAAGCTGTTGGCGCTGATCGACGGCCAGCCGGTGGAAGGCCAGAGCATCGCGGTGAAGCAGGTGCTGCGGGAATCCTCGCTGCGCCGCTGACCGTCCACCACTGTTGGCTTATTTCAAACGGCGATCCAGCACGAAGTACACCACGTTGCCCAGCCCGGTCGCCCCGAGCAGCAGTGCGATCGCGCCCGGCGTGACCCGGTCGATGCCGAGCAGATCGACCAGCCCGAAGGCCAGGGCCAGGGTCAACATCACGCAGCCCCAATGCAGCGCGGCCAGCCGCCGCTTTGTGGTGTCGCCGGCCAGCAGCGAGCGCACCAGCTCTTCCGAGCCGCGGGCTTCAACGATCCGGCGGCGGGTGTGGCCATCGACCACGCTCTTGATGGCATACACGATGCCGAGGATCAGGACGACGGGCAGAATCAGGTTGTAATCCATGGTGCGTTCGTTCCGTTGAGGAGGGGCTTGTCCACTGAGATACGGCCACGGCGGGATCGGTTGCACGGCACACGGTTGCAACCGATGGGGCACTCGCCGTATCTCTATGGAACATGCGCACGTCGCCGCCCCCTCCTGCCGACTGTCTCGATGCCGACCGGCTACTGGTCGCCGCCATTCTGTCGCGGCAGCCCGGCGCGTTCGAGCAGCTGGTGCGCGAGTATCAAGGCCTGTGCTGGCGCGTGGTCGATCGCATGGTCCGCCACCCCGAGGACACCCGCGAGCTGTGCCAGGAAGCCTTCCTGCGCATCCATCAGACGCTGCATCAATACCGCGGCGAGAGCGCACTGAAATCCTGGGTGGCGCAGGTCGCCTATTCGATCGCCAAGCGGCACCTGGAACGGCGACGCATCCCGCTGGTGGAGAACACCGTAAGCGACGACGGCACCGCGTTGATCGATCGGGTCGGCGATGGCATCGATCTGGAAGCCCTGACCAGCGAGCAGGACATCAACGCCCACCTGCACGCTGCGATCGATGCCCTGCCCCCGCTGCAGCGCACCCTGCTCAGCCTCTATCATCTGGAAGAGATCTCCATCGCTGAGATCGCCATCCTCACCGAGCTGGCCGAAGGCACCATCAAGAGCCATCTGTTCCGCAGCCGGAAGCGGCTGCGTGAGCTGCTCGAATCCCGCATTGGAGTGCCCGCATGAGCAGCGCAGACGATCCCCGTATCGACCCGGACGAATGGCAGGCCCAGGAACGCGGCCTGCGTGCGGCGCTGAGCGGCCAACGCGCTGGACCGGACGCCCCCGATTACCTGCGCATTGCCCAGGCGATCGCCTCTGCCCCGCAGAGCGGGCCGCCGATGCGCTTTGCCCGCGATGTCGCCGCGCGCATCGCCCGGCATGACGCCGGGATCGAACGCTGGGTCTCCCGCGTCCTGCTGGCGGTGCTGGCGGTCGCGGTGCTGGCGTTGGTTTCGCTGTTCGGCCCGGCATGGTGGCGCGCGATCGAGCACGCCGCGGGCAACGCGGCGACCGGGTGGCTGCTGGCTGGCGCAGCCTGCGTGGCGCTGTCGTGGCTGGCGGCCCGCTGGCGGGCGTCCGGCCGGAAGCACCCATGACTTACGGCGGATGCAGGCTATCTGAATAGGGCGGATAACCGATCCATCGCCCAGGGGAAGCTGTCCGCATGCTTGAGATCCGCGCGCTGTCCAAGACGTACGCCAATGGGGTCCACGCCCTTGCCGGTGTCACCCTCGATATTCCCCGCGGCATGTTCGGGCTGCTCGGCCCGAACGGCGCCGGCAAGTCCTCGCTGATGCGCACCCTGGCCACGCTGCAGGAAGCGGACAGCGGCACCGCCACGTTGTCGATTCCGGGCGAGGCGAGCATTGATGTGCTGCGTGACAAGGATGCGGTGCGCCGGCGGCTCGGGTATCTGCCGCAGGACTTCGGCGTGTATCCCAAGGTCAGTGCACTGGATCTGCTTGAGCATTTCGCGGTGCTCAAAGGCCTCACCCACAAGGGCCAGCGCCGCGAGGTGGTGGATGCCCTGCTGCAGCAGGTCAATCTGTGGGACGCGCGCAAGCGCAAACTGGGCTCGTACTCCGGCGGCATGCGCCAGCGCTTCGGCATCGCACAGGCGCTGCTGGGCGATCCGCGCCTGGTGATCGTCGATGAGCCCACCGCCGGTCTGGATCCGGAAGAGCGCAACCGCTTCCTCAACCTGCTTGCGGCGATCGGCGAGAACGTGGCGGTGATCCTGTCCACGCACATCGTCGAGGATGTCACCGACCTGTGCCCGAGCATGGCCATCATGAACAAGGGGCAGGTGCTGCTGACCGGCAAGCCCAGCGATGCGATCGACGCGCTGCAGCACCAGGTCTGGCGCAAGCAGGTGGACGTTGCCGAACTGCCCGCCTACGAAGCCAACCATGTGGTGCTGTCCACCCGCCTGGTCGGTGGCCGGCCGGTGATCCACGTGCACAGCGCGACCGACCCCGGCGACGGCTTCGCCGCCGTTGCTCCCGATCTGGAAGACGTCTATTTCCAGCGACTGCGCCTGCAGTCGCGGGCCGCCTGACCGGAGCCCGCCGATGATCGCTGCCTTCTTCCGCTTCGAGCTGCGCGAGCAGCTCCGTTCCCCGCTGCTGTGGCTGCTGGCGGGCCTGTTCGCGCTGATGGCCTTCGGTGCGGCCTCCTCCGACGCCGTACAGATCGGCGGCGGCGCCGGCAATGTGCACAGCAATGCGCCAACCGTGATCGCCTCGATGCTGGGCATCTTCACCCTGCTCGGCATGCTGGTGTCCACGCTGTTCGTCAGCAACGCGCTGCTGCGCGACTTCGATCTGGGCACCGCCGAGCTGATCTTCGCCAGCCCGATCAAACGCCGCGACTATCTGGCCGGGCGCATCGGTGCGGCCCTGGTCAGCGGGCTGCTGGTCTACGTGATCATCGCCCTGGGCCTGGCGCTCGGGCCGTTCATGCCCTGGGTGGATCCGGCCCGCATGGGCCCGGTCTCGCTGTACAGCTACGTGTGGGCTTTCGGGGTGATCGTGATCCCGAACCTGGTCTTCACCACGGCGCTGCTGGCGTTGCTCGCGGCCACCACGCGCTCGATCCTGTGGGTCTATATCGGCGTGATCGGTTACTTCGTGCTGTACGGCGTCAGCGCCGCCCTGCTCAGCGACATCGACAACACCTGGGTGGCCGTGTTGAGCGAGCCGCTCGGCCTGCGCGCGCTGTCACGGACCATCCGCTACTGGTCGGTGGCCGAGCGCAACAGCGGCCTGCCTGCCGTGGCCGGTCAGCTGCTGGCCAACCGCGCGCTGTGGCTGGGCGTGGCGGCCGTACTGTACGCCGCCACGTTCGCCTTGTTCCGCACCGAACGCAGCGGCAGCGCCGGACGTCGCTGGGGACGCAGGACCGCCCTCGTGACGACCGCGCCCGCACAGCGGCCGAGCCAGGTCGTAGTGCCCCGCGTGGTGCCGGGCCACGGCGCCGGCACCGCCTGGAGGCAGTTCCTGCACCAGGTCCGCTTCGACACCAGCGGCGTGCTGCGCAGCGTGCCGTTCCTGGTGCTGCTGGTACTGGGGCTGTGCAACTTCCTGCCCGGCGCGCTGTTCCGCCAGACCCTGTACGGCACGCCAATCTGGCCGGTCACCTCGGAGATGCTGACCGCCCTGCAGGGCGCCTACAGCTGGCTGCTGATCATCATCGTGCTGTTCTTCGCCGGCGAACTGGTCTGGAAAGAGCGCGCGGCCCGGATCAATGAAGTCACCGATGCGATGCCCGTCCCCAACTGGGTCCCGCTGCTGGCCAAGTTCGCCACGCTGGTGGCGGTGATCGCCTGCTTCCAGGCGATCGGTGCGCTGGCCGCGATCGCGGTGCAGCTGAGCAAGGGCTACACGCAGATCGAGCCACTGGTGTATCTCAAGACCCTGGCACTGGACTCGGCCGTCTACCTGTTGATGGGCGGCCTGGCGCTGGTGCTGCAGGTGCTGACCAACAACAAGTTCATCGGCTACGCGCTGCTGATCGTGGTGATGATCGGCCAGGCGGTGCTGGGCATGCTCGACTACACCCAGAACCTGTACAACTTCGGCAGCTGGCCGATCGCGCCGTACTCGGACATGAACGGCTACGGCAATTTCCTGCCGGGGCAACTGGCTTTCCAGGGCTACTGGGCGCTGTTCCTGCTGGCGCTGCTGTGTGTCGCCTCGGCGTTCTGGGTCCGTGGTGTCGGCACCAGCCTGCGCCAGCGCCTGGTGCTGGCGGGCCGTCGCCTGCGCGGCCCGGCCGGGCTGGGCGCCGCCGTCGCAACGCTGGCCTTCATCGGGCTGGGCGGCTGGCTGTACTGGAGCACCAACATCCGCAACGAATTCCTCTCACCGGACCAGCAGCTGGACCTGCAGGCCCGCTACGAGCGTGAACTGTCGCGCTACCGCGACCTGCCGCAGCCGCGCATCGTCGCGGTGGACAACCGGATCGACCTGCACCCGGAAACCCAGTCGGTGGTGATCGATGCGTACTGGACGGTGCGCAACACCCACACCACCCCCATCGCGCAGCTGCACGTGGCGATGAACGACGACAAGCAGCTGACCGCGGTCGACCTGGGCGGCCAGACGCTGGCGATGCATGACGCCGACCTGGGCTATCGCATCTACCAGCTGACCGCCCCGCTGCAGCCAGGGGAGGAACGCCGCATCCACTTCCGCGTCAACCAGCATCCGACCGGCATCACCTCCGATCAGGCGCCCACCGACCTGGTGGAGAACGGCAGTTTCTTCAACAGCCGGCTGCTGCCCTCGTTCGGGTACGACCAGGGCGTGCAGATCACCGACCGCAACGAACGCCGCAAGCGCGGCCTCGGCGAACCGAGCCGCATGCCCAAGCTGGAGGACCAGGCCGCCCGCGCGAACAATTACGTGACCGACGATGCCGACTGGCTGGCCTTCCGCAGCACCATCTGCACCGCGCCGGACCAGATCGCGCTGGCGCCGGGCTACCTGCAGCACGAAGCGACCATCAACGGGCGGCGCTGCTTCAGCTACGCCATGGACCGGCCGATGCTCAACTTCTATGCCTACCTCTCGGCGCGTTGGGAAGTGAAGCGCGCCGCATACAAGGGCATCCCGATCGAGGTGTACTACGATGCCCGCCACGGCTACAACGTGGACCGCATGATCGAGGCGGTACGGAAGTCGCTGGCGTATTACGAGGCCAACTTCACGCCGTACCAGCACCGGCAGGTGCGCATCATCGAGTTCCCGGGCTACGCACGTTTCGCCCAGTCGTTCGCCAACACCATCCCCTACTCCGAATCGATCGGCTTCATCGCCGATCTGCGCAACCGTGACAAGGTGGACTATGTGTTCTACGTGACCGCCCACGAGGTCGCGCACCAGTGGTGGGCACACCAGGTGATCGGTGCCAACGTGCAGGGCGCGACGATGTTGTCCGAATCGCTGTCCCAGTACTCGGCGCTGATGGTGATGGAGAAGGAGTACGGCCGGCAGCAGATGCGTCAGTTCCTGAAGACGGAACTGGATGGCTACCTGTCCGGGCGTGGCAGCGAGGGTATCGAGGAGCTGCCGTTGGCACGGGTGGAGAACCAGCAGTACATCCACTACGAAAAGGGCTCACTGGCGTTCTACCGCCTGCGCGAAGAGATCGGCGAGGCCGCACTCAACCGTGCGCTCAAGCGTTTCCTGCAGGACAAGGGCTTCCAGCAACCGCCCTACACCACCTCGACCGAACTGCTGGGCTACATCCGGGCGGAGACGCCGGCCGACCGCCAGCAACTGGTGACCGATCTGTTCGAGAAGATCAGCTTCTACGACAACCGCGTGCTGGCCGCGACCGCGCGCAAGCGGGCGGACGGCAAGTACGACGTCACGCTGAAGCTGCATGCCGAAAAGCGCTATGCCGACGGTGACGGCAAGGAGACCGCTGGCGCCATGGACGACTGGATCGAGCTCGGCGTGTTTGCCAACGCCCCCTCGGGCAAGGAGCGCGACCAGAAGGTGCTGTACCTGCAGCGCCACCACGTCACCGAGGCCAACCCGTCGATCACCGTGACGGTGGACGGCAAGCCGGATGAAGCGGGCTTCGATCCCTACAACAAACTGATCGATCGGGTCTCCTCGGACAACCGGCGCAAGGTGACGCTGCAGTAGAACGCAGCGTCAGCGCGGGCCGTTGGCGAAGTCCTTCAGGATTTCGCCGACGCCCGATGGCGAGATCTCAAACCCCAGCGGCGTGCCGGGGTTGATCACCACGCCGTAGCCGCCGGGAACGCGCTTGAGCACGTCCAGCATCAGCATGCGGAGGGTGTGCGGGGCCTGCTGGCTGTGGAAACCGACCCGGCTCATATCGGTGAACACCGACACGTGCAGCACGCCCTGCTTGTCGAACAGCAGCGGATCGAAACCGCTGCCGTCCGGTGTCACCAGGCTGCCGGTGAGCAGCACCACCTCGGACGCCACGAAGGCCTTCATGAACAGGCCGATCGGCAGCTGGCCGTCCATTGCCGTCTTGAGCAGCGTTTCGATCGGGGTCTGGGGGGCAGCAGCGTCGGTCATGGAATGCAGGGGTATGGGTGGGTTCGCTAGTGTACCGCCGGGGGTGCCAGGAGCCGGCCAGCGGCCGGCACTACGGGCTGGCCGGATCGCCGACGAGGTAGAGGTGGAACGTCGGGTCCTCCTCGGTCCGCGCGACATGCAGGAGACCGAGCCGCGGCAGGGTCCGCAGCCAGTAGGCATGCGCCGCCAGATCGCCGCGGAACACCGCGAGCAGCCATTGCCCCTCGCCGGGGCGCAGCAGTGTGCTGACCACATAAGCGGCCAGGCCTTGCCGCCGGTACTTGGGGAGCACGAAGAGGTCGGCCAGTTCGGGATAGTGGTGGCCGTCCCGTTCCACCCGGTCCACCAGCACGAAGCCGGCGAGTGCTTCGTCGACGAACAGCAGCCGTGCCCACTGCGGGTCATCGCGCAGCGAGGCCTCGACGTCGCGCCGGTCACAGTCGAACAGGCCGTCGGGACGTACCTCTTCCCCGCTCCAGGCCGAGGCCTCGAAGTAGTAGAACTGCATCAGATGGAACAGGCGCTCGGCGTCGCCGGACGTTGCGTGGCGCAGGGACAGGCGTGACATGGACAGCTTACTCGGGAGGACCGCACTGCGCGGTCGCGAGCCCGATTGTAAGGCCCGGCCCACCGCGAACGGCAGACCGGGCATCGCCCGGCTACTTCGCCAGGCGCTTCGTGCGCGCACGCTGGTCGTCGACCGCTGCCTTCAACTGCTGCTGCAGCGCCGTCTGGTCGACCTGTGCATCCAGCACGAACACGCGCACGCCGTGTGCAGGTACCTCGGCGGTCAGCGATCCCTTCACCGTCTGGCTGGCACCGCCCAGCGCGTCGCGCCAGGTCCCGGCCTGCAGGTAGCGGCTGACCTCGAAGGTGCGCGCCGTGTCACCCTTGTTGAGCAGCACCAGTGCAGTCTGTGCGGTATCGCCCTGCTGCAGCACACGGAAGAACACCGCTTCATCGCCGTGCAGGCGCTCGTTGACCTGCAGGCCGCGCTGCAGGGCGGGGGTGGCCTCGCGCAGCTTGGCGATGCGCTGCAACGGCGCAAAGATCGGGCTCTTCGGCGCCTCATCGACGCGTGCCTGGCCGAAGTAGGCACGGTTGCCGGCATGCTCGGCGCGGCTGCGCATGAAGCCGGTTTCCGAGCCGTAGTAGATCACCGGAATGCCGCGCGCGGTGAACAGCCAGTTGTGGGCGTCGATGAACCCGGCATCGCTGGCATCCAGCCGCGCCATGTCGTGATTATCGTAGAAACTCATCAGCTCGTACGGATTGGCATACGGCCCATCCAGCAGGTGCAGCGGCTCGGCCAGGGCCTCAAAGCCTTTCTGCTCCCTGCCAAAGACCGACGACAAGGCGCCGCGCAGCGGGAAGTCGAGCACGGAAACGTTCGCGTTGGCCGGCCAGGTGTGCTCGGCGATCTTGCGGGCGTCGTAGTCGAACGCTTCGCCGAACATGAACATGCCCGGATGCTCCGCGCGGATGCGGTTGACGAAGGCATGCCACCACGGGTGTGGCAGCCAGCCGATGGTGTCGATGCGCAACGCATCCACGCCCTGCGCGGTCCACTGCAGGTACGCGCCGACCAGGTAGTCCATCACCGCCGGATTGTGCTCGTTGAAATCGGAGAGTTCGGCCAGGTTGCCATCGAAGATCGAGCCGCTCTTCCCGTCCACCGGGCCGATGTTGTTGTAGAACGCGTGCAGCGGGTTGTGGACCGGGTCCAGCTGCTGCGGCGGGAGGTTCTGATGGTCGGCGATCAGCCGGCCGTCCTTGTCGAAGATCTGCCCGAACTGCGGCTGCGCCACCGGCATCGTCCACGCGGGCGAGCCATGGTTGCCCACGATATCCAGCACCACCTTCAGATCGGCCGCGTGCAGGCCACGGGTGAAATCGGCGAAGTCCAGGTCCTTGCTCGGCAGATGTTCGTCGAGCGTGTAGAAGTTGACGCCCCAGTAGCCGTGGTAGCCGGTCTTGCCGCGGTCGGTCAGCGTGCTGGTGCAGCTGATCGGCTTACTGCCGGTGAAGGCCTGGTCCGGGTTGTCGATGATCGGGGTGATCCACACCGCGCCGAAGCCCAGATTGCGGATGTACGCGGCGTTGTCGAGCACACCCTTGAAGTCACCGCCGAGATAGCCGATGTTGCCGTCCACCTTGTCCGGGCACGGCACCGGGATGTCGAAGGTGGGGTGTGCACCGCCCTGGTCGCGGTGATCGTTGGACGGGTCGCCATTGACGAAGCGGTCGGTGACCACGAAGTAGACCGCCTGGCTGGCGAACGGCTCACGCGTGCCGACATAGTCCGGGCGCTCGACGGCCAGGGCGGGACTGGCGGACAGTACGAATGACAGGGCCAGCGACAACGACGAATACCGGGGCATCAGACACGCTCCTGTTGGGATGGCACATACAGCACGCACAGGCCGGCCAGCAGCAGGCTGCCGCCCCCGAGTGCGAGCACGTGCATCGGGTCACCGCCCAGCCACGTGCGCAGCAGGAAGCCGAGCGCACTGGCCGCGACCAGCTGCGGGATCACGATGAAGAAATTGAACAGGCCCATGTAGATCCCCATCTTGGCCGCCGGCACGCTGTCGGACAGCAGCGCATACGGCAGCGACAGGATCGAGGCCCAGGCGAAGCCGACGCCGACCATGGACAGCAGCAGCCAGTGCGGATCTCGGATGAACAGCATCGAGATCAGCCCCAAGCCGCCCAGCCACAGGTTGACCAGGTGACTCCAGCGCAGGCCGAGTGCACGCACCATCAACGGGATCAGCAAGGCCGCCAGTGCGGCGAAGCCGTTGTAGGCACCGAACAGCACACCGACCCAGTTGGCGCCCTCGTTGTAGGCGGCCGAGGCGGTATCGGTCGAGCCGAAGTGCGTACCGGCGACGGCGGCGGTGGTGTAGATCCACATCGCGAACAGCGCGAACCACGAGAAGAACTGCACCCACGCCAGGCGACGCATGGTGCGCGGCATCGCACGCAGGTCGTCGACGATGGTGGCCAGCATGTTCGCGCCGGGCACGCAGCGCGCCACACCGAGCAGCACGCCGTAGGCGACGCACAGGCCGGCGAGCACATACAGCATGCGGTCACCCTGCTGCCACGCGATGGCGGCGGCAAGCACGAGACCGGCCACCACCCAGCCACCGATCTGCGCCCAGGGTGGCGGTCCGGCCACGCGCGTACTGTGGTGCACGGCGGCCGGCTCGGCATCGTCGAAGCGGGCCAGTTCGGCAGGCGAGTACTCCCGGGTGCTGACCACCGTCCAGGTGATCGCCGCCAGCAACACCGCCGCGCCGAAGTAGAACGCGTACCGCACGGTGTCGGGCACCTGCCCTGCTGCGGCCGTATTGGCCACGCCGAAGTGGGCCAGGATGAACGGCAGGAAGCTGGCGACGATGGCGCCGATGCCGATGAAGAAGCTCTGCATCGCAAAGCCGGTCGGCCGCTGCCGCGGGGCCAGCTGATCGCCGACGAACGCGCGGAACGGCTCCATCGATACGTTGATCGAAGCATCCAGTACCCAGAGCGTGCCGGCCGCAATCCACAGCGTCGGCGAGTTCGGCATCACCAGCAGGGCCAGCGTGGTCAGTACCGCACCGATCATGAAGAACGGGCGGCGGCGTCCCCAGCGTGTCCAGGTGCGGTCGGACAGGTAGCCGATCACCGGCTGCACCAGCAGGCCGGTCAGTGGCGCGGCGATCCACAGCCCGGGCACCGCCTCCATCGGGGCGCCGAGCGTCTCGAAGATGCGGCTGGCATTGGCGTTCTGCAGCGCGAAGCCGAACTGGATGCCGAGGAAGCCGAAGCACATGTTCCAGATCTGCCAGAACGACAGCGTCGGTTTGGGCGAACGGCTCATCGGCGCGGCTCCGTCGAGGCCGCCACCGGCATCAGGGTCAGTGCGGATACGCGCGCCTGGTTGAGCACGCCCGCACTGCCGCCCTTGCCGCCGTTGTACTGCGCGAAGTGGGTCAGCGCACTCATGTTGAAGCCCTCCTCCAGCGAGATGCGGCAGGCCCCTGCCGTCGCCTCGAATTCAACCGCCGTGGAATCCTGTTCGCCCACGCTGTGCGGCATCACGATGGGGCGGCGCTGCTCGGGCTGGCCCGCACACTGCAGCACCAGCGTCTTCACCGCTGCGGTCACGCCGGTGTTGATCGGGCCGTTGGGGTTGTTGTAACGCAGCCGTGCACGCCAGCGGCCAGCGGTCGGTGCGGTCCACTCCCACTGCGTGTCGCCGGCCAGCACCTGCTGCGGGCCGATGCAGGTCATCGGGCTGTGCAGCGATTCCAGCGCGCCTGCACGGCGGGTCAGGCTCAGGCAGTGGCTGGCACCGTCCTTGACCAGCGTGGCGACACCCTGCGCGGGCACTACTTGCTGGCCGTCGCGCCACAGCACGTGCCCGGCAGGCACCGTGATCTTCCAGCCTGCCGTCGTTTCACGCGGCAGCGGGGCGGCGGGGGTGGCCGGGGCGAACACCGCCGAGGGACGCAGGATGGCCGGTGATGGCGTCGCGCCCGTGGCATGCAACGGCACCAGCTGCACTGTGGTGGTCGTGCCGTCGCGCTGGATATCACCCGCCACCAACAGCTCGCCGGCAAGGTGCTTCGGTCGCACCAGCACATAACGCTGTTCGCCATCGTCCAGGCGGATGCGGTCATGCGCACCGAACAGCGTCGGCACCAGCGATGTCGGCAGCTTCGGCGCGATACGACCGTCGTCCTCCACGCCGAACACACCTTCCAGCACCATCGAGAGATAGCCGGCCACCGACCACAGCTGGCGTGGCGAATTCACCACCGGGCCGCTGAGGGCACCTTCATCGACATGCACCGCCAGCGTGCGCATCTCGTAGTTCTCCATGTTGGAACCGGCCAGCGCGGTGCCGCGCATCAGCGACTCGATCTCCAGGGCGATGCGCGGGGCATCGTCCAGCCGGCGCGCGGCGCGCAACGAATACGCGCTGACGAAGGGCCAGATGCCGCGGTTGTGATAGATCGGCTGCTGCGCTTCCTGCGGCCACACCACCGGGCTGCCACCGGCTACGGCGGGGTAGTTCGCCAGCGCGCGCCGTGCGCGGTCGGCCGGGAACACATCGGCCAGCACGCCCAGCGAGAGCGCGAGCAGGTCGTACTTGGCGTACGGCACCGGGTGCGCCGCCTCGCCGATGTAGCTCATGTACTGACCGGCCTCCTCGCGCCAGAAGCGTGTATCGATCTGGCCAGCCAGTGCATCCGCCCACTGGCCGTAGGTGGCAGCACGCGCATCGCCGTGCTGGCGGGCCAGTTGCTCGGCCAGCCGCAGCGCCTGGTAATGCAGCACGTTGGTGGAGAGCGCGAAGGACTCGCCGATGAAGCGCACGTCCTCGCGCGTCCAGTCCGGATAGGTCTGCTCGCGCCAATCCAGGAAGGAGGTTTCGCCGCGATACAGGCCGATCCGTGCATCGAACACCGCCCCGCGATCCTGCGCCAGGGTCGCCTGCAGTGCCTGCCAGACCTGGTCGGCGAAGGCCGCGTCATCCAGCAGCCCGCGTGCGGCCAGGAACCACACCACGCGGTCGCTGCTGATCGGCCAGCTGCCCCCGGAGCCGGTGTCCTGGGCGACGAACAGGCCCGGCGTATGTCCATCGCGCGCGGTGGAAAGCTTGAACTGCAGCGACTGGCGTGTGCGTACCGGATCCAGACGCGACAGCGCCAGATCGGCAGCGAAGCTGACATCACGCGTCCACACATACGGCCAGCGCTCACCGGTCTGGAAGCATGCGCAGGGAACCGGCTTGCCGTGATTGAAGGCCGGGTCACGGATCGCCTCCACGCGGTCGGCCTCCATCTCCTGCTGGGCCAACCCGAACAGCGCATCGAACAGCACGCTGCCGGTCTCGCTGCGCATCGGCTGCGCGCCGATGCGCACCTCGCCCTGCGGCGCATGCAGAAGGTAGCCACCTGCGGCGGCGGGCTCGGCGCGCGCATGGCGGCCGTCGAAATCCAGGTCGGCCGCGCGTGCGGTGGACCCCATCGCTGCCCCGAGGGCAACGGTCAGGCAGATCATCTTCAGCATCGAAGTGGCGAACCGGCTCGCGCCAGTTGCCTCCCTCCCCTTTGCTCGCGTTGTAGGTCCGCACCGCCTCGCGGCGATGCGCTCGCGGCCCCCTCCCAGGGTGCCTTGGGCCCATGGTAGACGGCACGCCGCAGCCTGCATCGAGCTGCATACGTATTCATGGCCAGGGCGGTCGGCAATCGTGACCGCGTCGCTATAGTCCGGGGGTGTTTTCGGCCGTCTTGGGAGGGGAAATGCCGTCACTGTCGCATCCAACAAACGAGCATTCCGCACGTCGTCGCCTGCCCCTGCTGGGCTGGATCCTCTGCGCATTCAGCGCCACCGTCTTGGCGGAACCGGTCACTGTCGCCAGTGTCGAGTCGCCCGGCAAGGTGCTGCGCGTGTCGCTGCAACTGGATGGTGGCACCCCCAGCTACCGGGTGGACCGTTTCGGCGAAACGGTGGTAGACAACTCCAAGCTCGGCTTCCAATTGCGCGATGGCCGCCTGGACCGCGACCTTGCCGCGGTCGGCCAGCAGTCGCGCAGCGTCGATGAAACCTGGGAGCAGCCCTGGGGCGAGCGCCGGCTGACCCGCAACCACTTCAACGAAGTGGTGGTGCAGCTGGTCGAGCGCAGCGGCACCAAGCGGCGCATTGATGTGGTGTTCCGGGTCTACGACGACGGCTTGGGCTTTCGCTATCACTTCCCGCAGCAGCCGGGGATGCGCGAGGCGATCATCGATGATGAGCTGACCGAGTTCGCGATCGCACCGACCGCCACCGCCTGGTGGATTCCGGCCGGCGAGCCGATCCACTACGAATATCTTTACCAGCGTACGCCGCTGGACCAGGTGCCGCTTGCGCATACGCCGATGACGCTGCGCAGCCGCGATGGACTGCATGTCTCCATCCATGAGGCGGCCCTGGTGGACTACGCCGGCATGTGGCTGCGCCGCACCGAAGGCCAGCGCCTGCGCGCGCAACTGTCACCCTCGGCCGAAGGCTGGAAAGTGTGGCGCAGCCTGCCCTTCGATACGCCGTGGCGCACGCTGCAGATCAGCGACACCGCCGGCGGGCTGGTCGAATCCAGCCTGATCCTCAACCTCAACGAACCCAATGTGCTGGGTGACGTAAGCTGGGTGAAGCCCTCCAAGTACCTGGGTGTGTGGTGGTCGATGCATCTGGACAAGGAAAGCTGGGCCACCGGCCCGCGACATGCTGCCACCACGGCCAAGACCCAACGCGTGATCGACTTCGCTGCCCGGCATGGCTTCCGCGGCGTGCTGGTGGAAGGCTGGAACCCCGGCTGGAACGGCGACTGGGTCGGCAACGGCTACGCGTTCGATTTCACCCGGCCCACTGCGGACTTCGACATCGAGGCGCTGTCGGCCTACGGCGCGACGAAGGGCGTACACCTGATCGGCCACCATGAAACCGGCTGCGCCATCGAACACTACGAGGATCAGCTCGGCGCGGCGCTGGATCTCTACGCGCGGCTGGGCGTGGACTCGTTCAAGAGCGGATACGTGTGCGATGACGGCCAGGTGGATCGGCGCAACCCGGCGGGTGGGCCACTATGGCGCGAGTGGCACGATGGCCAGTTCATGGCCCGCCATCACCTCAAGGTGGTGCAGGAGGCGGCCAGACGGCATATCGCGGTGAACCCGCACGAGCCGATCAAGGACACCGGCCTGCGCCGCACCTACCCGAACTGGATCACCCGCGAAGGTGCACGTGGGATGGAGTACAACGCCTGGGGACAGCCGCCGAATCCGCCTGAGCACGAGGTCAACCTGGTGTTCACCCGGATGCTGTCCGGGCCGATGGATTACACCCCCGGCATCCTCAGCCTGAAGGGCCGTGGCGGCCAGGCGATCCCCAGCACGCTGGCGCGCCAGCTCGCCCTGTACGTGACGATCTACAGCCCGATCCAGATGGCCGCCGACCTGCCCGAGCACTATGAGCAGCACCGTGAGGCCTTCCGCTTCATCGAAGATGTGGCGGTGGACTGGGAGGACACCCGCGTGCTCAACGGCGAGGTGGGCGACTTCGTGACCATCGTACGCAGGGACCGCCACAGCCGCGACTGGTTCCTGGGCAGCATCACCGACGAGCATGGCCGCGTGCTGCCCATCCCGCTGGGCTTCCTGGAGCCGGGCGTACGTTACCGGGCGGAAATCTATCGCGATGGGGACGGCGCCGATTTCCGCAGCAACCCCTTCGCCTTCGTGCGCGAGACCCGCGAGGTCACCAGCGTCGACGCGCTGACGCTGGTGCTTGCGCCGGGCGGCGGCCAGGCGATCCGCTTTACCCCGCTGTAGACCTGATCAGAGATCTCGACGCAGGCCCATGACGGGTAGTGCGGGCCGCTGGCCGGCTCCTCGGGATGCCAGGCAGATGGAGGAGCCGGCCAGCGGCCGGCACTACCCGTCGACGTTTGCATGGCAAACCGTGGCGCGGTGGCGCGGTGGCGCGCATGCGCCAACGCAGCTGTAATCGATTCCAATGCAGCCAACGTCATTGAATACGTATGCAGGGTGATTCCCGCGGCAGGCGCGCTGCCTACCATAGCCACGCAGTCAACGGCCACCGCGCCGTGACGCTCCCGGGTCCTCCGGGCAACCACAAAATCGATTGGCAACATTGCCTGGGAGGGGAAAATGTTGAACCGCAAGCGCAGCGCGCTGAGTCTCGCGCTGGCCGTCGCCCTGACGCCGTTGATGGCGTCGGCGCAGACCGCCGAATTCAGTACCACCACCCCACCGACCGGAAATACGGCAACCAACCTGGACACCGTCCAGGTCACCGGCATCCGCCGTGGCATCGAGAACGCGATCGCGATCAAGCAGGACGCCACCTCGGTGGTCGAAGCGATCTCGGCCGAGGACATCGGCAAACTGCCTGACGTGAGCATCGCCGAATCGCTGGGCCGCCTGCCCGGCCTGGCCGCCCAGCGCGTGGCCGGCCGCGCCCAGGTCATCAGCGTGCGCGGCCTGTCGCCGGATTTCGCCACCACCCTGCTCAACGGCCGCGAAGTGGTCAGCACCGGTGACAACCGCAGCGTCGAGTTCGACCAGTACCCCTCGGAACTGGTCAACGGCGTGACCGTCTACAAGACCCCGGACGCCGCCCTCGTCGGCCAGGGCCTGTCGGGCACCATCGACATGCAGACCGTGCGTCCGTTGAGCTTCGCTGAGCGCGTGATCGCGATCAGCGGCCGCTACCAGAAGAGCTCGCTGGGCAAGGCCGCCAACGTCGACCCGTACGGCAATCGTTTCAGCGCCAGCTACATCGATCAGTTCCTGGACAACACCCTGGGCATCTCGATCGGCTACGCGCACAGCGACATGCCCATCCAGGAAAACCAGGTCGGCCTGTACGAGCCATGGACCACCGAGCAGACCGACCAGGGCAACCGCCCCGGCCTGGCGCCGGGCACCGTGTTCTCCGATGGCATCAAGGCCCTGCGCCGCACCGGCAACAACGAGCGCGACGGCGTGATGGCCACCGTGCAGTTCCGTCCGTCGAACGTGTGGACCAGCACGCTGGATGCCTTCCACACCGAAGCCGAGCAGATCGACACTGCCAACCAGTTCGAGGTCAACCTCAGCAACTACAACGGCGGCTATACCCCGGGCCTGCTGATCACCAACCCGCAGATCAACGCCGACGGCACCTTCGCCGGTGGCGTGGCGACCGGCGTGTACCCGCTGGTGCGCGGCATGTACAACAAGCGCAAGGACAAGATCGACGCGTTCGGCTGGAACAACGAGTTCAATTTCGAACGGGTCAAGGTCGTTGCGGACGTGAACTACTCCAAGGCCACGCGCAATGAGCTGAACCTGGAGAACAACCTGCAGCTCACCCCGATGCCGCAGCTGGATTCGGTCGGCGTGGTGGTCAAACCGGATGGTTTCTCACAGATCAGCCCGGGCCTGGACTATTCCAACCCGAACGCGCTGTTCCTGACCAACACCATCTACGGCTCCGGCTACGGCAAGGTGCCGATGGTCGAAGACCGCCTGAAGGGCGCCCGCCTGCAGGCCACCTTCGCGATGCCCGATTCGCTGCCGTGGTTCTCCGATGTGGACGTGGGCGTGAACTACGCCGACCGCCGCAAGGACAAGACCCAGGCCGAGGGCAACATCCTGCTGGGCGACCAGGGCGATGCCAACATCGCCAGTGACCTGCAGTACGCGCCGGTCAATCTGGGCTTCGCCGGTATCGGCTACATCCCCGCCTGGAACGTCCCGGCCGCGGTGGACCGCTACATGGTGTTCAACCCGGTCACCAACCTGGACTACCTGATTCCCAAGGCCTGGACGGTGCAGGAAAAGACAAGCACCGCCTGGATCCGCGCCAACATCAACACCGACCTGGGCGAGGTCGGCCTGCGCGGCAACATCGGCGTACAGATGGTGCGTACCGACCAGAGCTCGCAGTCCAACTACTTCGACCGCTCACGTCCGGACGGCCAGAACATCCTGCCGATCGATGACGGCAAGACCTATACCGACTGGCTGCCGAGTTTGAACCTGGCCTTCATGTTCCCGCACCAGCAGACACTGCGCTTCGCCGTGGCCAAGCAGGTGGCACGCCCGCGCGTGGACCAGATGCGGGCCGGCCTGGAGTTCGGCGTGGACACCGCCACCGGCAAGCCCGGCGGCAGCGGTGGCAACCCGCTGCTGGATCCGTGGCGCGCCAACGCCATCGACCTCTCGTACGAAAAGTACTTCGGCGAGAAGGCCTACGTGGCCGCCGCGGTGTTCTTCAAGGACCTGAAGTCCTACGTCTACACGCAGTCGCGCGATGACTACGACTTCAGTGACCTGCTGGCCAGCTACGTGCCGCCGCCGGGCATGATCGTGCCGGTGCTGCCGACCGGCACCTTCTCGGCCCCGCAGAACGGCCAAGGTGGCAAGCTGAAGGGGCTGGAGCTGACCGCCTCCTTCCCGCTGGAGATGCTGACCGAGAGCCTGCGCGGCTTCGGCGTGCAGGCCAGTGCGACGTTCAACGACAGCGACATCAAGATCCTGGACCCGGAAAGCGCCTCCAGCGTGGGCAGCGATCCGATCAGCCTGCCGGGCCTGTCCGAGCGCGTGTACAACTTCACCGCGTACTACGAGCGCAGTGGATTCGAGGCACGCGTGAGCCAGCGCCGTCGCTCGGACTTCATCGGCGAGATCGGCAATTTCAACGGCAACCGCACCCTGCGATACGTGGTCGGCGAGAACGTGACGGATGCGCAGGTCAGCTACACCTTCGCCGACAGCAGCAGCCTGCATGGGCTGACGCTGCTGCTGCAGGGAAGCAACCTGACCAACGAGCCGTATCGGACCTATGCCGGCACCAAGGATCGCCCGCTGGAGTACGTGGAGTGGGGCCGCACGTACATGCTGGGTGTGAACTACAAGTTCTGATTTTGCGCTTGTCAGCGACTTAGTGGTGACATCGAAAACCCGCTGCTTGTGCAGCGGGTTTTTTGTTGGTTTACCCCGCCCCCTCAAAAGCGTTAGTGCCGACTGTCCGTGGCCTGGTCGGGGGTGTGTGGGTTCGCGGGACGCGCCGTAAACCCATCCATGGGGGCTCGTGAGCCGCATCCCTGCGGCACAACGGTCCCGCCAACCCACACACCCCCGCCCTTCGACAGGTGGTTGGTTGCCATGGCAGTGCAGTGCGAAGCGAAGCGAAGCAACGCAACGCGACGCGGCGGAGGATCGAACGCGGTATCTGCGGTTAGGGCCAGCTCGAGCAGTTCCGCCGCCTCAACACTTTTGACCGTGCCGACCACGTCGAACGCCCCGATTTCCCTGACCGCCCGGACTGTTCCGCTCCCACCGACCAGACCGATCAACCCGATCATCTCGACCGCGCTGGCCGGTCCGACCATTGCGCATGCTTCAGCTGCTAGCGTCGCTTTTCCCTTGCGCACCAGCCCATTGTCAAAGGGCGGGCACGGGTTGGTTGGCGGGACCATGAGCGCCATGGATGGCGCGACATGAGCCTCCA
>NZ_KV791298.1:0-8367 GCF_001807865.1 Stenotrophomonas sp. HMSC10F06
CAAGGGCCGCGCGGCGGCGCCGCCGCGCGCGCCGGGCAGGCCGCGCTCGGGCCCGGTGATGATCCGGCGGGTGGTGGCCGAGCGCGCCAGGTACGGGGTGTAGACCAGCCCGGGCAGCACGCCTTCGTGCGCGAGCAGGATGTTGGCGCGCTCCAGCAGTTCGCCCAGCCGCTCCAGCAGTTGGCGGTCGAACACGCGGTACAGCGCCAGCTGTGTTTCCAGCCCGAGCGCGAACTGCTCGCCCAGCTCGCGCACGATCCGGCACAAGGCCTGGGGGCCGAACGGCAGGTCATCGACATCGAAGGCCGGGCCGGCGGCAAGCACGCCGAAGCGCTGGCCCAGCAGCTGCAGGGCGGTGGCCGAGCGCTGGGCCTC
Source organism: Stenotrophomonas sp. HMSC10F06 (assembly GCF_001807865.1). Classification (NCBI taxonomy): domain Bacteria; kingdom Pseudomonadati; phylum Pseudomonadota; class Gammaproteobacteria; order Lysobacterales; family Lysobacteraceae; genus Stenotrophomonas; species Stenotrophomonas sp. HMSC10F06. The sequence continues at coordinate 376 of NZ_KV791298.1, forward strand.
GCGGCGGATGATGTCCACCAGCACGATGTCGCGGTCCACGTCGGTGTCGTTGACCAGGGTCAGCGCGGTCGCCGACACGGACACCTCGGTTGGCACGATGCGCTGGGTATGGCGCGGGCCGCGCAGGGTGGCCAGGCGGTCACCGAGGGCGTCCAGGAAGCGCGGGCCGAACTGCGCGTTGACCTCGTGCAGCTGGCGGGCCTGGGCGAAGATGTCGGCCTGGATCTGGCTGTTGCGCGCGCGCTCGGCGTCGCGGAACAGCTCGCGCTCCAGTTCCACGATGGTCAGTCTGAGCGGTGTGGTGAGGGTCTGTACCGCCAGCCCGTGCAACGCGGCCAGCAGGCGGCGCACGCGCGGTGGTGCGGCCACGTCCGCGAAGCGGGTCATGTCGGGCTGGGACGACGAAGGTGCGGGCGCAGACATCCGATGTTCTTCCAGCTCCCCTGAGAACACGGAATCTAACGGTTTCGCTGGATGCCTGCCATAACGGCCCGTCGGGAGGTCTGGCGCCGGCCAGCGGCCGGCACTACCGGGGCGTGTGGGGAGCCGGCCAGCGCGTGGGGAGCCGGCCAGCGGCCGGCAGTACCGGGGTGTGGGGGAGCCGGCCAGCGGCCGGCACTACAGGGGGGCGTCGTGCCTTCAAGGCAGGAACAACTCGACGACATCGTTGGTGAAGCGCCGGCCCAGTTCGGTCGGGGTGGCGCGATCGCCGCTGACGGTCATCCAGCCGTTGGCCACGGCCACGCCCAGCGGCGCGGCGATCTGCGCGCGGCCCAGGCCGGTGCGCGATTCGAAATCCTTGAGCCCGAAACCCTCGTGCAGGCGCAGCAGGTTGAGCATGTACTCGAACGGCAGGCGTTCGGCGCTGATCACATCGTCCCCACCGATCGAGGCCAGGGTGCCGGCAGTGTCCATGAAGGTCTGCGGATGCTTGTGCTTCCATCGGCGCAGCACGTGCTGTTCGGCACCGCTGCTGATCTTGCCGTGCGCACCGGCGCCGATGCCCAGGTAATCGCCGAAGCGCCAGTAATTGAGATTGTGCTGGCTCTGCCGGCCCGGCTTGGCGTAGGCGCTGACTTCGTACTGTGCGTAGCCGGCCTCGGCCAGCAGGCGCTGGCAGTGCTCCTGGATGTCCCACGCCGAATCCTCGTCGGGGATGCCCTGCGGCGGCCGCGCGAAGAACACGGTGTTCGGTTCCAGCGTGAGCTGGTAGTGCGACAGGTGCGTGGGCTGCAGCGCGAAGGCCCGTTTCAGATCATGCTCGGCCTGGGCCAGCGTCTGCTGCGGCAGCGCGTACATCAGGTCGATGTTGAAGTTGTCGTAGCCGGCGTCCTGCGCCAGTTTCACTGCGCGCTCGGCCTCGCCACTGTCGTGGATGCGGCCCAGGCGCTTGAGCGCCTCGTCGTTGAACGTCTGGATCCCGAAGCTGATCCGGTTCACCCCGGCGGCGCGGTAACGATCGAAACGGCCATGCTCGGCGGTGCCCGGGTTGGTCTCCAGGGTCACTTCCAGGTTCGGCGCGAAGCGCAGCCGGGCCGAGGCTGCCTGCAGGAAGCGGTCGATCGCTTCGGGCGGGAACAGGCTCGGCGTCCCGCCACCGAAGAACACGCTGCTCACCACGCGTCCCCAGACCAGCGGCAGATCCTGGTCCAGGTCGCGGATCAGTGCGTCGATGTAGGCATCGAATGGCAGTTCGCCCTTGGCCGCGTGCGAGTTGAAATCGCAGTACGGGCATTTGCGCACGCACCACGGCAGATGCACGTACAGCGCCAGCGGCGGCGTCACCAGCCGCGGGGCGGGGTCGTGATCGCCGGCGCAGGCTTCGCCGGGCAGGTGGGAGCAGTGGTCGTGTGACATCAGAGCAGGGCGGGCAGTTTCTGCTTGAGCAGCTGCAGTGCCTTGGCGCGGTGACTCATCGCGTTCTTCAGGTCCGGCGCCATTTCGGCCGCGGTCTGGGCCAGCACCGGGTCCAGGAACAGCGGGTTGTAGCCGAAGCCGTGGCTGCCACGCAGTTCGTCGAGGATCACGCCTTCCCAGCTGCCTTCGCAGATCAGCGGCTGCGGATCATCGGCATGGCGCAGCAGCACGATCACCGCGTAGAAGCGGGCCGTGCGGCGTTCGGCCGGCACCTCGCGCATCGCCTCGAGCAGTTTGGCGTTGTTGGCCGCATCGTTGGTCGGGCTGCCGGCATAGCGCGCGCTGTACAGGCCGGGCGCGCCGTCGAGTGCGTCCACGATCAGGCCGGAGTCATCGGCCAGCGCCGGCAGGCCGGTGCTCTGGCAGGCGTGGCGTGCCTTGATCAGCGCGTTCTCGACAAACGTCAGGCCGGTTTCCGGCACGTCGCTGACGACCAGCGCGCCCTGTGCCACGATCTCCAGCGGCAGGCCGCCGAGCATGGCCTGCAGTTCCTTCAGTTTGCCGGCGTTGCCGCTGGCCAGTACCAGTTTCATTGCTTGGGCTCCAGCAGGTCCCACGTGTTGCCGTACAGATCGCGGAACACCGCGACCGTCGCGTAGACCTCTTCGCGTGGGGTTTCGAGGAAGACCACGCCACGCGCGGTCATTGCCGCGTGGTCGCGCCAGAAATCATCGGTGTTCAGGAAGAAACCGACCCGGCCACCGGTCTGGTTGCCGATCCGCGCGCGCTGTTCGTCGTTGCTGGCGCGTGCCAGCAGCAGGGCTGCCGCGTTGCCGTCGGCCGGACCGACCACCACCCAGCGCTTCTCGCCCTGGTCGATGTCCTGGAGCAGGCTGAAGCCCAGCGCGCCGGTGTACCAGGCGATCGCCTCGTCGTAGTCGGCCACCACCAGGGTGGTCAGGGCGATGCGACGGTTCATGCCTGGGCCAGGGCCGCCTGCTGGGCGGCGAACAGATCCTTGATGCCCTTTTCGGCCAGTGCCAGCAGCGCATCCAGTTCATCGCGGCGGAAGGCATGGCCTTCGGCGGTGCCCTGCAGTTCGATGAAGCCGCCGCCGTCGTTCATCACCACGTTCATGTCGGTATCGCAATCGCTGTCTTCGGCGTAGTCCAGGTCCAGCACCGGGGTGCCGCGGTACACGCCCACCGACACCGCCGCCACCGCGCCGAAGATCGGGTTGCGCTTGATGTCGCCGCGCTTGATCAGGAAGTTCACCGCATCCACCAGGGCCACGTAGGCACCGGTGATGGCCGCGGTGCGGGTGCCGCCATCGGCCTGCAGCACGTCGCAATCGAGCGTGATGGTGCGCTCGCCGAGCGCGCCGCGGTCGATGCAGGCACGCAGGGTGCGGCCGATCAGGCGCTGGATCTCCAGCGTGCGGCCGCCCTGCTTGCCGCGGGCGGCTTCGCGGTCGTTACGGGTGTGGGTCGAACGCGGCAGCATGCCGTACTCGGCGGTCACCCAGCCTTCGCCCTTGCCACGCAGGAAGCCCGGCACGCGGTTTTCCACGCTGGCCGTGCACAGCACGCGGGTCTCGCCGAAGCTGACCAGGACCGAGCCCTCGGCGTGACGGGTGAAGGCGCGCTCGATGCGCACTTCGCGCAGCTGGTCGGCCTGGCGGCCGCTGGGACGGGAATCAGTCATGCTCAAGTTCCGGTAAGACGGGGGATGCGGGGCCACGCCCGGGCCGGAGACCGGCGGGCGAGGAGGCTCTAAGGAGACCGCTAGGGTACCATTTGCACTTTGAGAGCACCGGAAACCCGCATGATTCGAAGCATGACCGCCTATGCCAACGGCGAGCGCGCCACCCGCTGGGGGACGCTGGCCTGTGAGCTGCGCTCGGTCAACCACCGGTTCCTGGAGGTCGGCGTGCGCCTGCCTGAAGAACTGCGTGCGTTGGAGCCGCAACTGCGCGAGCGCGTCGCTTCGCGCTGCAGCCGCGGCAAGATCGATCTGGTCATGCGCCTGCGTGCGCCGGACGTCACCGGTGCCCTGGTGGTCAACGATGCGCTGCTGGGCCAGCTCGGTGAGCTGGCCACCCGGTTGTCCTCCGGCTTCCCCAGCCTGCAGGTGAGCTTCACCGAACTGCTGCAGATGCCGGGCGTGATGCAGGGCGAGGCAGTGGATGCCGCCGCTCTGCATGCCGAGGCCCTGGCCCTGCTGGATACCGCGCTGGATGGCTTCGTGGCCGCGCGCGAGCGTGAAGGCGACAAGCTGGCCACCGCGATCCAGGAGCGCGTGGACAGCATCGAGCGCATCGCCGCGGAGGTCACCACCCTGATTCCGCTGATCCGTGAAGGCCAGCGCACCAAGCTGTCGGCCCGCCTGGCCGATCTGCCGCACCCGGTCGATCCCGGCCGTGCCGAGCAGGAGCTGGTGATGTGGCTGCAGAAGCTGGACGTGGATGAGGAACTGGACCGCCTGGGCAGCCACATCGCCGAGATCCGCCGGGTCTTCAAGCAGCGCGAGCCGGTCGGCCGCCGCCTGGATTTCCTGCTGCAGGAATTCAACCGCGAGGCCAACACGCTGGGCTCCAAATCGGTGGACAGCCGTACCTCCAATGCCGCCGTCGAGCTGAAGGTGCTGATCGACCAGATCCGCGAACAGGTGCAGAACATCGAATGAGCAGCCAGACCCCTCCGGCCGCCGAGCCCGCGCGCGGCACCCTGTACATCGTGGCCGCGCCCTCCGGGGCCGGCAAGAGCAGCATCGTCAACGCCACCCTGGCCCGTGACCCGCAGATCGCGCTGTCGATCTCGTTCACCTCGCGCGCCACCCGCCCGGGTGAGATCAACGGCGAGCACTACCATTTCGTCAGCGCCGCCGAGTTCGAAAAGATGATCGCCGCCGGTGACTTCTTCGAGCATGCCTGGGTACATGGCGACTGGAAGGGCACCGCGCGGCAGTCGGTCGAGCCGCAGCTGGCGGCTGGCCAGGACGTGCTGCTGGAGATCGACTGGCAGGGCGCGCAGCAGGTCCGCCAGCTGGTGCCAGGCACGGTCACCGTGTTCATCCTGCCGCCCTCCAGGCAGGCGCTGCAGGACCGGATGCGCAAGCGCGGGCAGGACAGCGAGGCGGTGATCGCCCAGCGCCTGGCCGCCGCGCGTGAAGAGATGCTGCACTTCAACGACTTCGACTACGTGATCGTCAACGAGGTCTTCGAGACCGCGGTGGACGAGCTGTGTGCCATCTTCACGGCCAGCCGCCTGCGCCGGGAAGCCCAGAAGGTCCGCCACGCGGGCCTCATCCAGGCCCTGCTGACCCAGGATCCGGCCACAACTGACTGATTCTCAACGGGGTGCTAGCCGGTTGGCTTGATTTTGTCCAGCCCTGGCCGGTACAATCCGTCCCCTTTCCCTCATTCGATTGAGCAGCCCTCACCGGCTGCCGGGAGCCCGCATGGCCCGCATCACCGTAGAAGATTGTCTGGAAGTCGTGAACAACCGTTTCGAACTGGTCATGATGGCGTCCAAGCGCGCCCGTCAGCTGGCCAATGGCGTCCAGGCCACCCTGGACAACAGCGAAACCGAAGACAAGCCGACCGTGCTGGCGCTGCGCGAAATTGCCGCCCGCAAGATCGACAACGCCCTGATCGACGAAGTCGAGAAGGCCGAGCGCGAGCGTGCCGAGCGTGAAGCACTGGAATGGGCCGCTGCCGAAGTCGTCGCCGACGAAGACATGTCCAAGAACGACGACTGATCGCCCCGCGCGTCCGTTGTTGTTGCTGCGAACAGCCCGCCGTTTGGCGGGCTGTTTCGTTTGGGCCGCCGGTCGATCCGGTGCAGGCGTGTTGTTGCAGGTGAAACTCCCTGTTCAGGGGTTTGCCGATATCACGCCGCTGGCATAGTCTTTGAGCATGAACCCAGGCCCCACTGCCAAGGTCGCCACGCCCGCCGGCGCGGCCGTACCCGATTATGTCCTCCAGCTTGAGCGCGCAGCGCACTATCTGCCGCCCGACCAACTGCCGCTGCTGCGCCGCGCCTGGGAAGTAGGCGCCGCCGCGCATGCCGGCCAGACCCGCAAGTCAGGCGAGCCCTACATCACCCATCCGGTCGCCGTGGCCCAGGTCCTGGCCGAGCTCGGCCTGGACGTGGAGGCGCTGATCGCGGCGATCCTGCACGACACCATCGAAGACACCCCGCTGACCCGCGAAGAGCTGGCCGCCGAGTTCGGCGAGGCCGTGGCCGAGCTGGTCGACGGCGTCACCAAGCTGGACAAGCTGAAGTTCCGCGACCGCCAGGAAGCGGCCGCCGAGAGCTTCCGCAAGATGCTGCTGGCGATGTCGCGCGACCTGCGCGTGATCATGATCAAACTCGCCGACCGCCTGCACAACATGCGTACCCTCGGCGCGCAGAGCCGCGAGGCGCGTGGCCGGATCGCGCGCGAGACGCTGGAAATCTACGCGCCCATCGCGCAGCGGCTGGGCATGAGCCTGGTCAAGAGCGAGCTGCAGAACCTCGGCTTCAAGGCGCTGTATCCGTGGCGCCACGCCATTCTGGAAAAGCACATCCGCAGCCAGCCGGTGGTCCGCCGCGAGGCGATGGCGCAGGTGGAGGTGCAGTTGAGCCAGCGCCTGGCCAAGGAAGGGCTGGAGCACCGCCTGGTCAGCCGCATCAAGACGCCGTGGAGCATCTACAACAAGATGCGCGACGAGAACAAATCCTTCGATCAGGTGATGGATGTGTTCGGGTTCCGGTTGGTGGTGCGCAACGTGCCCAACTGTTATCACGCGCTGGGCTCGGTGCATGCCACCTTCAAGCCGCTGGACGGTCGCTTCCGCGATTTCATCGCCATCCCCAAGGCCAACGGCTACCAGTCATTGCACACGGTGTTGTTCGGGCCATATGGTTCGCCGATCGAGGTGCAGATCCGCACCGAAGAGATGGACCTGATCGCCGAGCGCGGTGTGGCGGCGCACTGGACGTACAAGTTCGGTGGCGATTCGCCCAACAGCGCGCAGAGCCGTGCGCATGCCTGGATCGTGGAACTGATCGATTCCCAGCGCGCCGCCGGTTCGTCGCTGGAGTTCCTGGACAACGTCAAGGTGGACCTGTTCCCGGACGAGGTCTACCTGTTTACCCCGAAGGGCAAGATCCTGGCCCTGCCGCGCAACTCCACCGCGCTCGATTTCGCCTACGCGGTGCACACCGATGTGGGCAACATGGCCGTGGCCTCGCGCGTGGACAAGAAGCTGGTCCCGCTGCGCACCAAGCTGGTCAGTGGCCAGACGGTGGAAGTGATCACCGCGCGCTCGGCCACGCCCAAGCCGCAGTGGCTGGAATTCGTGGTCAGTTCCAAGGCGCGCACCGCCATCCGCCACCAGCTCAAACAGCTGGAGCACGAAGACGCGGTCCAGCTGGGCCACCGCATGCTCGACCGCGCGCTGGAGGCGATGGACAGCTCGCTGGAGCGCCTGCCGAAGGGGCGCCTGGATGCCTTCCTGGCCGAACACCGCTACCCCCGCCTGGAGGCCCTGCTGGCCGAAGTGGCGCTGGGCAACTGGATGCCCAACCAGGCCGCGCAGGCGCTGATGGCGTATGCCGAGCTGCGCGGTGGGGCGCATTCGAAGCATTCGCAGGAGAAGATCCTGATCAATGGCAGCGAGCGCGGCGTGGTCAGCTTCGCCAATTGCTGCCAGCCGATTCCGGGCGACGACATCATGGGCTACCACACCGCCGGCAAGGGCATCGTGGTGCACCGTCTGGATTGCCCGAACCTGGCCGAGCTGCGCAAGTCGCCCGAGCGCTGGGTGCCGATCGGGTGGGATACGACGGTGTCGGGTGATTACGACACGTCCTTGATCGTGGAAGTGGAGAACGGGACCGGCGTGCTGGCCCAGTTGGCCGCGGCGATCGCGCAGAGCCATTCGAACATCGAACGGGTCGATTACCTGGACCGCGATTTCAATGCGGCGGTGCTGTGTTTCAACGTGCAGGTACGTGACCGGAACCATCTGGCTGAAGTGATGCGCAGGTTGCGGCGTCTTTCGGTGGTGCAGTCGGTACGGCGGCAGTAGTTGCCCCGGCGACCGGCCGGATGACGAAGCCACGCATGGCGTGGCTCTTATCTCTTGCC